>CAZOPG010000124.1:0-6331 GCA_964581585.1 uncultured Planctomycetaceae bacterium
ATCTGCTTAAAAAAGCCAAACAAATCTGGCCTAACATTCAGACAAAATCATCCATGATGCTTGGGCTTGGTGAAACTGACGACGAAATTGAAACGGTTCTAAGGAACCTGCGTTCAGTCGGCTGTGACAGAGTTGCGATAGGTCAGTATCTAAAGCCCTCCAAAGAATCGCTGGACGTTGTAGAATATGTAACGCCGGAGAAATTTGACTGGTGGAAAAATCGTGCAAAGCAAATCGGCTTCTCATGGGTAATGTCTTCGCCATTTACAAGAAGTTCCTATCATGCTGAGAAGTAAATGATGTGGGATGCGACAGACCATAGATTTCTCCACCGCGGGCCACTTAACGTTCGAGATTGCCACTACGATTCTTAATCGTCTCGCAATGACCCTGCCAAGGTATTGGCAGGGCTAACTTTTAGGTTGCTTATTATTTCAGGCCGGCAGCTTTGCGTAGCTTGGTGACCATGTCGATTTTTTCCCAAGTGAAGTCCGGCAGATTCCTTCCGAAGTGACCGTGATAGGCAGTCTCTGCGTAGATTGGTCTTTTGAGTTTAAGATGATTTATTATCCCTACTGGCGTTAAAGGGAAAATCTTTTTGACGATTTCAGATATTTTAGACTCGCTTATTTTAGCGGTTCCCTCAGTATCCACCAGTACGGATATCGGACTAGCGACTCCTATTGCGTAGGACAACTGAACTTCGCAGGAATCGGCCAGTTTGGCTGCAACGATGTTTTTGGCGATATAACGAGCCATGTAGCTGGCAGAGCGGTCAACTTTCGAAGGGTCCTTGCCACTGAATGCCCCACCGCCGTGACAACCTCGTCCGCCATAGGTATCAACGATAATTTTTCTGCCCGTCAGGCCGCAATCGCCCTTAGGTCCGCCTACAACGAATCGGCCGGTAGGATTAACATGATAAATCGTATTCTTATCAACAAGTTTTTTTGGCAGGATGGGCCTGATGACTTTTTCAATTATTTCTTTACGCAATTTTTTGTGACTAATATCGTCTGTATGCTGCGTTGAGACTACTACGGTATGAATACGTTTGACTTTGCCATTTTCGTACTCGACTGTAACCTGGCTTTTTCCGTCTGGCCTCAGCCATGGAAGCTTTTTGTTTTGTCTCATTTTGGCTAGTCGCTCGGTAAGTCTGTGCGCCAGGTGAATCGGTATCGGCATCAGAGCCGCCGTTTCTCTGCAGGCAAAGCCAAACATCAGTCCCTGATCGCCGGCACCCTGCTCGGCGTGAAGGCCCTGTCCCTTAGTAACACCTTGAGAGATATCAGGACTCTGCTTGTCAATGGCTACAATAACAGCACAATTTTCACTGTCAAAACCTATATGCGGGTCAGTATATCCAATACGTTTTATAGCGTTGCGAACAACTGAGGGAATATCCACTATAGCTTTTGTGGTTATTTCGCCAGCTACCACTGCCATTCCCGTTGTAACCAGGGTTTCACAGGCAACTCTGCTTTCCGGGTCCTGTGCCAACATCGCGTCGAGAACTGAATCTGAAATATGATCCGCGACTTTGTCGGGATGGCCCATTGTCACGGACTCACTTGTGAAAAGGTAAGATTTGCTATCACAGTTGGAATTACCATTAGTACCTTTTTTTGCCATTTCTTGGTTCCTTATTTATTTTGATCGTTAAGTGTCCAGTCATATTTGATATATTCAACTACATACTTTTTCCAAAGGAGATAATCGGCATTATTTGCGGAGATGTAATTTTTAATGCAATTCAAAGCCGCACGGTCAATAGGTTTTTGTTCTCGAAAATTCTTGTTTGTGCCATACTGGTTCAGAAAAGCTTCTTTGTGCCTGTCGAAAATAGTGAAGATAGTGGAAATATAAACCGTTTTGTTGACTGGGCCTATTTCAAAGGCATTGGTCTTGGCAAAAAACTTTTTGGCCTGCTCATCAAGCTGCTCGTTGAGCCTGCCTCCAAGAAAAGCTTCATTCCGCATAGGAGCACTGCTGCCGGTAGCGTACGAAACAGCAAAACAGATTCTCGCTTCGCCAAACTCTTTTAGTAACACGTCTCTTTCAATCTCTCGCAACGTATATTGAGTACCCATCACATTAAAATAATCTTTGCTCCAAAAATTTGAAATGTGCGCTATGCTGTTGGCGGGATAGTTGAATAGAAGTTTATATCGCACAGGCTTGATGGGATAATTGTCAACGACAACTCTAAGCGTAAAGATGTTGTAGGCGTTAACCCAGAAGGCGATTTTTTCCTCTCGGCTCCATTTATCATATTCTTGGTGTTTCAGGCCTGAAAACTTATCAATCGCAGTGTTCAGCACCAGACGCATTCTCCGCAGTTTGGCATAATCGACGAGTCCGTCCTTGTCTACATAATTCTCAAAAATGGGAGAGAGGGCAGCGTTGAATTCATCGGCTCGGCTCGGCTGAGGGGCAACTTCCGGCAGTTTTTCCTCTTGCTTGTGAGGTACCGGAGCAGGTGCAATTTCCGGTTCGTTTGGCTCGTTCGGTTCTGCTGCCGGTAATTCCTGGGGTTTTGCTGCAGATAGAGTTTCTGTTGCGGGCAATTCTTGAGTTTCAACTGCTGGTGGAGTTTTTTGTTGCGGCTGGACCTCTATCAGATCTTTTCCATTAGGTTCACAGCCCGGCAACAAAGCAAGAATCGCCACAGAAACTATAACAGCTTTTAACAGTTCCTTCATAGAATTTGTACCTTGAATAACATTATTAGCTTGAGTTGCGCCCCATATTACAGGATTTCACCATGCTTTTATAGTAAATTTTTATCTAATCTTAAAATTCATTGATATTTTAACGCGAATATTGCCTTGACAGAGTGGTTTACCTATATTACCCTTAACAGCTGTAAAGGCAACTGCTTGCTGTTTTTTAGGGAGCTTGAATAATGACAAAAAAAGTTGGAATCTATATTGTGGTTGTTGCGGTGTTGTTGTGCCCCGCTTTTGCCGTGCATGCTATTGATACCACGGAAATCGATAATGTTCGACGCAAAACGATACTGAACGAGCAGGACCAGCGTGTGATTGAGAGTTTCCTCGGCCAGGCGATAGGGGAATTGCTCAACACGGAGAATCTCAGCGACATTACCTCTGTGAGAATTATTATATCTAGCAGGAGTAAATCTCAGCAGGAAAGCGCCCAGATACAGTATGGGCCGTATTTTTTCAGTGGCCTCCAGAAACAGCTCAAAGCTGCTCTGCAAGAGACTAAGCAAATGCCCCAGTCCATGCGAAGAACAATAATCACCCTGAATATGATGATTCTTATTAACGATTTAGGCAATGTCGAACTGTCGAAGCTGGCTTTGCTTGAAACACAGAACGACAGTATTACGATTCGCTACTGGGCGGTTCATGCTTTGACTAACGCGAAGATCATTGAACAGTTCAATTCGACAGAAGTCAGCCAGGCTGGGTTGGCCGGGGAGTATGTGAATACGCTCAAAAACGCGGCCAAAGGTGAGACCTCACCTGATATTATCGCCCTTGTTGTACAATTTGCCGCTGATTTAAAAAACGCCGGCGCCGTGGACCTGCTTGGGCAGATAGCTGATTTTAGGATTGCAAAATATGCCGACTGGACCGTCGATAATGAACTTCTCGATACAACCGTGCTGAGCGCTCTTTGCGACAAAATTCTGAGCGACGACGGGATCGCAGCGAACATGGGAGTACGCTTTGCCCAGTTATATTCCTATGTGATCCAGCGATATCTTTTGGCCGGTGATTCTCTGGGCGAAGATCAAAAACAATCTCTCGTCTCGGTTATCGTCTCTTCTGAAAGGCTGCTTGGCAAGCTCATTACAGTGCCAGTTGGAAATCTCAAAAGGGCTCTTGAGAAGAATAGGCTCGCGGCGTTGAACGAAGAGTACTATTCTCTGTTTGGCTCGGAAACTACTCAGGGAAAATTACCCTTTGCTTTAGGCTTTGATTACGGCAAAAACCCCGACGGTTCTATAAGAACCGCCCCGCTTACATTAAAGAAGCCACCGGCGAAATCGAATTGAGTTATCACATTTGTTATTTCGAGATAAGGATATCTTGACAATGTGTTTTTTGGACAGAACAATAATTTCTTTTTCTCTTCTAATAGTTCTGGCTATACTCGGCTGTGATAATTCCACAGGAAATGGCGATTCCAATGAAGCTGTTTTGTATACTGCCCTGGGGGCAAAGATTCGTGGACTTGACCCGGGTGATATCGGCGATACGACTTCTTCAGTGGTTGCCAGCCAGATTTTTGAATGTCTCTACCAGTATCACTTTCTCAAAAGACCTTACGAACTCATTCCGCAACTGGCCGAAAGTATGCCTGAGGTTAGCAAAGATGGCCTTACTTATACAATTAGAATAAAAAGAGGAATATATTTTGCTGATAACCCCTGCTTTGAAACTGGCAAAAGACGTGAACTGACTGCTGGCGATTTCGTTTTTGCGTGGAAAAGAATCGCCAATATTAAGTATCTGAGCAAAAATTGGTGGATATTCGATAACAAGATTGTTGGTCTGGATGAATTTCGTGACTATACCAAGACCTGTAAAAAAGCTTCTGATGTCAATTACGCCAGAAATATTGAAGGACTGCAAACTCCTAATGATTATACACTTGTGATTAAACTAAAAAAAACATGGCCGCAAATAATCTATCTTCTTGCCCATCTGCCCACTGCTCCGATTGCCAAAGAAGCTGTTGATTATTACGGCAAGAATATCATAAATCGTCCTGTCGCAACGGGACCTTATAAACTGAAAACATGGCACCGTGGCAGTTATATTGAGTTGGTAAAGAACGAAAATTTCAGAGATGAATTTTATCCTTCTGTTGGACAACCTTCTGATTCGGAGAACGAACTGCTGGTCGATGCTGGAAAGAAACTTCCTTTAACAGATAGAATTTTAATGGTGTTAGTACAGGAAGACCCACCAAGATGGTTTCTCTTTATGCAGGGTAAAATCGATGCTTCCGGGATTCCCAAAGACAATTTCGCCGAAGCAATTGATCAGAGAGGAGAGATGACAACACAAATAAAGGCGAGGAACATAACGCTGAAAGTGTTCCGTGACCCGAGTACATATTGGTTTGGCTTTAATATGGAAGATGAAGTTCTCGGAAAAAACAAGCCTTTACGCAAAGCAATATCTTGTGCCATCGATAGAAAAAAATACATTGAGCTATTTACAAATAATCGGGGCGAAATAGCTTATGGGCCAATACCTCCGCTTATGAAAGCATACCAGCCAGATATAAAAGCTATTGCAGATATTGAGTACAATACACAAAAAGCTCACCAACTGGTCAAAGAAGCTGAAAAAATCCACGGTGGCAAAATTCCTAAACTCACGCTTGCGATGCCTGGAACTGACATCGTCTTTCGACAGAGAGGGGATTTCCTGAAACGCTGCTTTAGGGAAGTTGGTCTGGAAATTGAAATTGACTATATGGATTGGCCTACATTCCAAAACAAGGTTAAGACAAAAAGCGCCCAGATGTTTACACTCGGCTGGATTGCTGATTATCCTGATTCAGAAAACTTCCTCCAACTTTTTTACAGCAAAAATGCTTCACCCGGCCCAAACAATTTCAACTATCACAATCCTGCTTTCGACCGTATATACGAAAAGATCGCTGTTATGCCGGACAGTCCTGAACGAACCCAGTTATACCGTCAAGCTGAACAAATAGTGGTTAAAGACTGCCCGGCGGTGTTTTTGATGCACGGCGTTGCGTTCGTCCTGAATCATGACTGGCTGCTTAACGCAAAACCGCACGCTTTTGGGTATGGGCTCAGTAAATATCGCGGAATAGATATAGAAAAAAGAAAAGGGTACAAAACACTTTTGAGGGGGATTAAATGACAGCATATATTATTAGACGCCTGCTTTATACCATACCGATAGTACTTGGTGTTTTGCTGGTTACTTTTACGTTGTTCAATATTGTGAGCGGCGATGTTTCCGATCAGATTGCGGGCAAAGCTGCTTCTGCTGAAACTATCCAGGAAGTACGCGCTGAATATGGCTGGGACAAACCCTTGTTCTTATCTTGGGACAGTCAATTTTTTCGATATCTCAAAAATTCCGTTATGTTCGATTTCGGCCGATCCTGGAGTGACAGAGAATTGATCATAGATAAAATTAAACGTGGAGCCGGCCCTTCGCTCGCACTAACAGTACCAATGTTTATTGGCACTATTGTAATATCGATTAGCCTTGCACTTGTCGTCGCTTTTATGCGAGGGACGATAGTTGATGTGGTTGCGGTGATTATTTGCGTAGCTGGAATGAGTATACCATTTTTAAGTTTTATT
>CAZOPG010000125.1:0-6325 GCA_964581585.1 uncultured Planctomycetaceae bacterium
TAATCATTTACCACTAATCATTAGCCATTTATCATTAATCATTTACAAAACCTACCCGGCCAGGACTTGAACCTGGAATGGAGGCATCAAAAGCCTCTGTGTTACCAATTACACCACCGGGTATCAAATTCAAACATTTTCTATTAACTATCGCAATTTTAATAGTCAAATCATCGTTGTCACGGAGCCCGGCAATCCGGGCTGAGATGGCTCCGCCGGAGGCTTGAGCTGGCTACGCCGTGATACCGCCAGCCCCGCAAAAGTAATCCTACCCCTTGCGGCAGAGCTATCGAGCTTGACACTATACTAAAACTTTTTCGGCTTAGCAAGGCTTTTTTCTATAAAAAATCACAATATCAGTACTGAAAGTACCAAAAAAACTAAAATCACCCCCATATTCCAATAATAACAAGTCCGGCAGTTATCAAAACTGTCCCTGTCAGACGAACAGCAAAGCCCTTCTCCCGATACAGCCAAAAAGCCATCGCCACACCGACAATTATACCAATTTGCCGAAAAGCAACTACATAACTGATATGGCTGCTTATCTGGTATGCCCAAAGAATCAGCCAATAAGAGGCATAACTCAAAAATCCCATCAGGAACATAATTTTCCAGTTGACCGGCTCTGGCTGCTCTGCGGGTAAGGTTTTCAACTTCATAATCATCCAATAGAAGAGCCATGTAAACATGAAAAAGAAATAACAATATTTTGCTGCCGTGCCGGGGCTGTAGCTTACAAGGTCGCTAGCTATCTTTTCAGCGGAAATCTTATCAAACAGGCTGTATCCAACAGTGCCTAATGCCGAGATCACCATCCAGAACATTGGAAGATGCAGATAATGCTTCCACTTTATTTCTTTGAAAGAGTGCAAAGGTGCAAAAAAGCAGCCGAGTGTTATCATTAAAATCCCCATCCAGCCCAGCGATGTCAAACTACTGCCCCGAAGAACATCGATCACTGACAGTAAAAGAATCGGAACCGCTCGAACCACTGGATAAACGATAGTAAAGTCCAAGCTTTCATAAGACTGTCCAAGAAAATATGTATAAACAGCACAGAAAAAACCTGCCGCAATGACATACCCCCAAACCACATCCGGAATAGTGGGGTTTATAAACTCACTCACCACCGCCGGGACAAAACCTGTTACGGCAATACAAAACGTCATTCTGTAAAACGCGGTTATTGAAGATTTTTGACCACGAGCAAGTATATTCCATCCGGCATGCATAAATGCCGAACAAATAACTAATACAATCACGAACAGACCCATTAATTCAACCTATCAAACTCCACTTTATCTTAGAAAACGAGCCGGCACAATAACATGTCTCTGTGTACTGGTCAAGTTCAATAACATTTTACTCTGGCAACTCGTCTGCAATTAAAATAACCTTGCCAAATCTATACCTTTTTGCTAAAATGGATAAACGACAGCAAGGAGGATTGTGAGGAATTATAATATGGGTGGAATAGGCAAAGAAAAACGTGGAATTGATGACGATATCCTGCAGTGCAAGGCGAATGTCTTGCGAGCCAAGGATATTATTCCGCCATTTGGCAGAAAGAAAGATTCCGACCAAGAGGCTTTTTCCGAGGTAAAACAGCCTTTAATGCCAATTAATGAGGAAATCAAGCCAGTCCAACCGCCCAAAGCCCCAGTTGAGATTCGTTCTATCCCTGAATTTGAAGAGATTATGCCGGCCTCGGCCGGGCAGGATATTCCTCGATTTAACCTTGCTGAACAGATTCTTGCTGAACAAAGGAAGGTCTCCTCGAGTAGGAGGAGGAAGCCCGGCCAGAAAACCCAGATAAGTTCAACATTGACCGAGGAGCCTGTATCTTTGCCGCCAATCGTGGCAAGGGCCTCGCCTGCATCGCCGCAACAGCGGATAATTGCCGACATTGTAGCCAGAGATATAGAAGAGATGGTAACAAAGCGTTCACAACCAAAGTTATGATAGAAGAAATGTTATGTCCAAAAAAACGAAAATTACAAAACTCAGGTCGCACCCCGGCAAAGCTCAGCCGCAGCAATTAAGCGAAAAAGATTACCAGCCCATTACGGAACGGGTGCTTGGGCTTTCAAAAAAGCTCAAAAGTATCCTCTTTGCCGGCAGCGGTCACGGCAGTTTACCGATTACGATCCCAGTTAATGTAGCGATCCAGTTAGCTGAAAAAGGTAAACACTGTCTCCTGATCGATCTGGATTTAAGACGTGACGCCCTGTCGCAGGTTTTTGAGATAAGCAATGAGCAGATGAGTCAGCATCTCATGCCAAGAGCGATAAAAACTCATTTTTCAAATCTTCTTATCTGGCCCGCACGGCACTTTATCAGAACGAGAATGATGAATGTTATAGAAGTTGTCGGTGCCGCCATTACAAAAATGGATATTGTTTTAATAAACGCCCCGGCATTTAGAACCAGCCCTGACCGCAGGCATATATTAGCAGCCGCTCAGGCCTGTTGTATTTTTAGCAAAAATGACGCTGAATCAGACGAAATGCTCAAACTGCTAAAGACCTCAGAATGCGTTTCGATTGGCAATATTCGAATCGTTCCCAATCTCAAATCACACCCAAACGACAGCACCATCTCAGAAGATATTTCCAAAGCCAACGCCTAAGAAATGTTTTGCAGTGGATATAAAGGGGCTGTTGGGGTAGAATAATCCTCTTAAAAATTTTTAGACAAGAGATTAAGTGAAAAAATGTTTATTGACCAGGTGAAAATCCGTGTAAAGGCAGGAAATGGCGGGCCGGGCTGCATAAGCTTCAGGCGTGAAAGGTATATCGCCAAAGGCGGGCCAGACGGCGGTAACGGTGGAAAAGGCGGCGATATTATCTTCGAGACCGCCGAAGATGTCGATACTCTGGTCGACTTTGCCGGCAGGGCCAGCCTGGAGGCAAAAAACGGTAGTCCCGGCGAAGGTTCCAACCGTTTCGGTGCTGATGGCGACGACCTCGTGATTCGTGTCCCGGCAGGGACGCTAATCCTGGACGAGGGGCTTGATGGACTAATGCTAAAAGATCTTAATGAACCGGGAATGAGAGTCTGCGTCTGTCGCGGAGGTATAGGAGGCAGGGGAAACAAATATTTCGCTTCATCGACAAGACAGACTCCACGTTACGCACAACCTGGAAAAGAGGGGCAGAAAAGAAATTTGAGACTTGAGTTAAAACTGATTGCCGATGTCGGATTGGTCGGTCTGCCAAACGCTGGCAAGAGTACGCTCATCTCTCGCTGCTCATCTGCAAAGCCAAAAATCGCAAACTATCCTTTCACCACGCTTGAGCCGGTACTCGGAATCGTGGAACTGACCGATTATCGGCGGTTCGTTATGGCAGACATTCCCGGCTTAATTGAAGGGGCACACAATGGTGCCGGGCTGGGGCATGATTTTTTGCGTCATATTGAGCGGACTAGAATTATCGTACACCTGCTCGATATCGACCCTGCCGACGGAAGTGATGTTGTCGAAAATTACGAAAAAATACGGGCTGAGCTAACCCTGCACAGCAAAAGCCTCGGCGAAAAACACGAAATTATTGTACTCAACAAAACTGACCTCGACGGGGACGGGGGGAAAATTAAAAAATTGCAAAAACACTTCATCCCTGAGACGATAGCGATATCAGCCGTTACCGGCGATGGACTTAAAGAGCTTTGTGAGATTCTTTGGCGAAAAATTAAAAAAGTAAAGACAGAAACAAATATGGAGACTTAACAATGAACATCGTTGCAGTTGATATTGGTAACAGTACAATTACTGTCGGGCTGTTTCTTGACGACACAGAGAAATTCATAGAAACGTTCGACGGCGCAGATAGCGATAAGCTGACCGAGGTTTTGAAAAAAGCCTGGGACATGGTTCCGATATCAAAAATTAGCACAGAAAAGAAGCGTAACGGCGTAATTGTCGTCGGCAGTGTCAAAAACGCATGGACAACGCAACTGAAAAAAATTGCCCGTCAGGAGCTTGACGAAAAAGTATTTGAGATAGGCTGCGGCAAAGATATTCCCCTGCCGATGAAAATGGCGGTGGATAAGCCCGAAGAAGTCGGCGTTGACAGAGTGCTTTCAGCTTTTGCTGCTTATACCGTCGTCGGCGATGCCGTAACGGTGGCGGATTTCGGAACTGCGGTAACAATTGATCTTGTCGATGAGGATGGTTCATTTCTCGGCGGAGTGATAATTCCCGGCTTCCAAATGAGTGCGCAAGCCCTTAAGGAAAGCACCGCAAAACTGCCGAAAATCAATAAGGTAAAAAAACCAAAATCCCCCTATGGCGTCAACACAAAAGAGGCCATTAACAGCGGCCTTTACTATGCCGCCGTCGGTGCAATGGAAAATATGTTGCGAGCCTACGCAGATGAACTGGGCAAATGGCCACAAGCTATAGTTACCGGCGGAGCAGCCGAGACGATCAGAGAAGACTGCAACTTCGTAGATTCATTTGTTACCGACCTGCCCATCAATGGAATTGTATTGACGTACAAAAAATATGTAGAAGAAAAAACAGCGATATAACAGAGCAAGAAGCCTTATTCAACCGGAGTGGTATTATATGCGAATTCATATAACAGGTGCTTCTGGGACAGGCACTACTACTCTATCTAAAAAACTTGCTGAAGTCCTTAATTGCGTACATTTTGACAACGATAGCTATTTCTGGCTACCTACGGAACCGCCATTTACTTTTAAACGACCCACTGCGGAAAGAGATAAATTATTATTGGCTGATTTACAGAACACCAAAAGCTGGATATTGAGCGGTTGTAAATGCAATTGGACTAATGCCAATACAGATTATCTTTACGATTTAGTGGTATTTCTGTATGTGCCAGGAATAATTCGCATGGAGAGGTTGAAAAAACGAGAGATCGAGAGGTTTGGCGTTGCTGCGCTTCTGCCCAGCGGATATTTTCATGAAAATCATTTAGAGTTTATGGAGTGGGCATCATCATATGATACAGGTAATCTTTCAACTCGTAGTAAAGCCCTGCATGAACACTGGCTTAAAACTTTAAGCTGCGATATACTCAGACTTGAAAACGATCATCCTGTTGAACAAAATCATGACTCAGTGATACATTTTATTGAACAGTTGGCTTAATCTTGAAAAAACGTAGTGATGGCAGTTCCGTACTAAAATGGTAGAATACGAGACACAAAAACATAGTGCTATGGCATCTCTAACAACAGCAAAAGCCGTAGCGGCTATATCGAGTATACAGATTGTTGGGGCCGGGGCTGGTAATGTTCTGAAACAAATTTTCACACCTGCCAAAAGCAAAACGCCCGATTTCAGTGAAGGAAATATACTCCTTGGCAATATTGCTGATAACGGCAAAGTAATAGATGAGGTGATCATCGGCTGCCAGGCGGCGGACAGCTTCAGTATCGACTGTCACGGCAATCCGCTTATAGTCGAAATGATAATGCAGCTTTTGCAAAGCCAAGGTGTAAAAGTGGTCGAGCCGGACGAGATTTTGCTCTACCTGGCCAAACAAAAGCACGGCAGCGACGCTATCGCAATCGAAGCGGAGGTGGCAATAACAAAATCGGCAACCTTAACAGGGGCAAAGATCATCGGCCACCAAATAAAAATGGGACTAAAACAAACCGCCCAATGGTGGCTCGATAATATCGAAACGCTGCAAATCGAAGATATTCGCGAAGGCGCCAGGCAAATACTGAAAGACAGCCTATCTGCAAAACGGATTATTGAAGGTGCCAAAATTGTTCTGGCCGGCCCGCCAAATACCGGCAAAAGCACATTGTTCAACAGATTATGCGGCAGAGAAAAAGCTATCGTAACGGATATCGCTGGAACAACGCGAGACTGGATATCGGCAAGGCTCAAGTTCAGGGATTTGACAGTTGAACTCATAGACACCGCCGGGCTGGACAATGGATTAAGCGTATCCAGCGAAATCGATGCTGAATCACAAAAAAGAGCAGTCCAACTCCTGGACTCGGCTGATTTAGTTTTGCTGGTTCTTGATGCTAGCAAAAACGTCCAAAACAAAGAGCTGAAAAACAAAAACATGCTCATAGTTCTGAACAAATCAGATCTGGGCAACAAAATCGACGAAAAAAAACTCGCAAATTCAGTAAAAATCAGTGCCAAACTCGGCGATGGAGTTGATTTTCTGGTCGAAAAAATCCGGCAAAATCTGAGCGTTGTAGATTTTGATATCCAAAAAACCGTCTGTTTTACCCTGCGACAGAGGGAACTTGTCAGACAAATTGCCGGGGCCAACTCAAAAAAACAGATCACTGACCTCACTGGGGAGTTGTTAAACAGCTCGGTTTG
>CAZOPG010000126.1:0-6304 GCA_964581585.1 uncultured Planctomycetaceae bacterium
AAAATGCGGATGAGAGGAGTCGAACCTCCACGAGCCTAAGCCCACAGGCACCTGAAGCCTGCGCGTCTGCCAATTCCGCCACATCCGCATAAATTCAGTGGTAACCAGATAATATCCGCTTTTTTGCCATCGTCAAGAGGATTTTTTCGCATATTGCTATATCGATAAAATCGCTTCGACTTTTTCAACTAATTCCTGAACATGCTTAACGGAAACAGCCATATCCGTTTTTTCCTGTTCGTTCAGGTCAAGTTCGAGAACTTTTTCTACTCCTCCGCTACCCAAAATAGCTGGGACGCCGACAAAATATCCGCCAACATTGTACTCCTTATCGCAATATGCACAGCAAGGCATACGCGTTTTAGTGTCTTTCAAAATAGCCTTGGCCATTTTAATCGCACCGGCGGCAGGGGCATAGAATGCGCTTGTGCCAAGTAAATTCACAACCTCTATACCTCCCTTACGGGTTCGCTCAACGAGTTGGGTAATTGTATCTTTGTCCATCAGCTCAGTTAAAGGTACTGCACCGACGGTAGTAAACCTTGGCAACGGGACCATATCGTCGCCGTGCCCACCCATCAAAACACATTGAACATCCTCGACACTGACATTCAGTTTTTCAGAGATGAAGTGGGTAAATCTTGCAGAATCCAGAGCACCGGCCATACCCATAACTTTATTTTTTGCAAAGCCGCTGACTTTTGCCGCAGCGTTGACCATTGCGTCAAGAGGATTGCAGACAACAATGATAAAAGCATCTGGTGAGTGTTTGGCAGCCTGGGTGACGACGCTCTTTACAATCTCGGTGTTTTTAGCCAAAAGATCGTCCCTGCTCATTCCGGGCTTGCGAGGTAGCCCGCTCGTAATGATAACAATATCACTGCCAACAGTATCGGCCCAATCGGTGGTTCCGGTTATTTTACAGTCGTACTTCTGTACAGGCCCGGCCTCGGCCATATCGAGAGCTTTTCCCTGTGCCAAACCGTCAACTATATCGATAAGAACTATATCGCCAAGCTGTTCGATAGCAGCGATAAACGCCGCCGTTGCTCCCACGTTGCCGGCTCCGACAATGGTAATCTTGTTTCTGCCCACAATAAAACTCCTTAATTACTCCATTAATATTAGAGCGTTATTGTATCACAGCCAAACTGAACAGACAATCGTTATTCTTGTTCCGCCATTTCTGTCTTTTCTTTCATCCATTCTTTAATAGTATGCATTTTTTCAAGAGATTCGGCAAAAGGCATATCATTAGCGTCAGCGGCAGTGCTGTCTTCATCGATTACATAAGGCGTAATGAATGCCAAAAGTTCATTGTTGGTAACAGAGCTGCTTTCATGCCTGAAAAGACCGCCGGCAATGGGAAGATCTCCGAGCAAAGGCATCTTTCGCTCGATAAATGTGTCGTTCTGGAACAGGATGCCGCCCAGCATAATGGTTTCGCCGTCCTCAACGATAACATGTGTAGTCGTATTCAATTCATTTGTGGCGATATTATTGTTAATCAACTCCTCCTCCACCTGTGAAATAATCAGATTTATTGTTATATCAACAGCTTTTTCCGGGGTAATGTTCGGCCTTATACGAAGCGTTACGCCAACGTCGCGATAATCTATATCTTCCTTTATGGATGTGCCGGTAGTGTCGGACTGAGAGCCTTTAACGAAAGCTACGTTTTGGCCCTTGAAGAATTCAGCTTCTTCATTATCCTTTGTCCAGAGAGTGGGCTGATTTAATACCTTAGCGTCAACTTTTTTAATCAGAAAATCAATAAGAGCGGAAATATTAACAGTATTATTGATTGTCCAGTTACCTAAAGTTTCGGCACTTGTTAAAGCTGTAAGTGTCTGGATAGCATTTTCACCGAGTGTTCCAAACGCGGCTGGATTTGTTGCTAATTCCACTCCAATTGAAGTCATACTGCTGTGATTGACCTCAACGATTATGACCTTGATCATCACCTGCTTGCCTGGTTTGTCGAGTGTTTCGATCATGAGCTTAATATCGTCTATATATTCCGGCGGAGCCAGAACAAGAATAGCCTTACTGCGATGGACGGGGATAAATCTTATTTTTCCTATAAGATTACTTGCTGGTGCCTCGTCTTGGGCACTGCTTCTGGCTACGCCGCTGGTCCACCATGGTGTTATGATCTCAGGCTGCGTCGAGGGTGAATTGCTGGGAGCATTGCTTTGATTTTTATTCTTACTGCTATCATCGGAGTTGCGATCTGAAAGGCCACGTTTGCTGCGATGAATTGTAGCTTCTGTTCCAGGTTCGTTAAGGATGGCGTTAAGCTGATCGCAAAGGTCTTCGGCATCGGCATATTTTAAGGTTATCACCCTCGGCACCTCCGCTGCTTCCTGGCTGTCAAGCTCAATTACAAGCTGTTCAACGATATCGTAAGCCTGGGGGATTTTGCTTATAACAATAATTTTTTTGGTATCTGGAACAGCCTCAAACGTGAGCATGCCGTAGAGCGAACCCACGATGTTTTTCTTACTCTCGTCATCATCACCGCCAAACCACCAGGGTCGCCCGGTATCGCCGGAGGATTCTTCAGTAAACAGTCTTGTCAAAAGATCAACCAGTTGTACGGGGTCGGAATTCTTTAGAGAAAGTATCCTGTACTGATCCTTTTCGACATCGAGAGGAACATCCCATTCTTCGATCTGCGCTTTGATCTTAATCATATTCGCCGGTGAAGCAATAACGGTTACCCTGCTAAATGTTGGATAAGATATAACCCTCACCGTATCATCGCCTCTGGTGTTCTGCCATTGTCTTCGCCACCAGGGGACATCTTCATTTATGTCTGCAAACAGTTCGTCGATATTTTCTTTAATCTGGTCGGGGTCGGCGTGTTTGAGTTCAAAAGTCTCCTGTTCGAAGATGTCCTCACTCGGCAGGTCGATTTCACTGATTAGATTTTCGACCATTTTGCGATTCTCAGCATTGCCGAACACTATAATCTGTTTCGCCTGGGGCAGAGGCTGAACAACAACGTTAGCTCGAAGTTTGCTGCCTGGCATTTCCTGCAGAGTTCTGTTGATAATGTTGGCAACTTCACGGGCATCGACATACCTGACCTGAACAACCGTCTGCTCGGCGGCTATAGGTTCCGGCCTGTCGAGCTTTTCAATCCAATCGGAGATTTCCTTCATATCCTCAGCTGAACCCTTAGCAACGATCCATTTTCTTCTGGCATCTGGTATCAGCACTACTGGGACATGCATCGGAGTAACCACAACAGAAGTAGCGCCGGCCGGGCCTTTGTCAGGCTTGGCGGAAGGCTTAGACCTTCGGCGACGGCTTCTGCCCCCTTTATCAAGCATCAATTCAAGAAGCTGAACTATTTCAGTTGGGTCGCCGCTTTTGATTTCGAATATTTCTGTTACAGTCTGCTCATATTCTGGGACATCGAGCTGATTTATTATCCGTTCAATGCGGAAGAGATTTTCAACCGTGTCAATCACAGCTATCGTCCCGGTATTCTCATCAGCGGTAACATGGCCGTACTCGGCTATCAGAGGCGTGATGATTTCCTGAAGCTTGACCGGGTCGTAATTTTTGACCCTGAAAAACTTTTCGACAATTTTCGTCTTGTCTTTGATGCGGGCAAGCGGAACGTCGGCTCCAATCGTAGGCACGGATCCAAGTTTGGCCTCGGCAAGCGGCTTGAGATAAATCGCTGTCTCGGTCTCCTCTGCGATGTAACCCTTTGATCGCAAAGCTACATAAATCAGCGACAGAGCCTGGGCTCGCGGCAGCTCCTTTGTTGAATAGATAGTAAGTTTCTGAGTCATTATCTTGTCGTCATAAGGAATGACGGGTTTGTCGGTCCACTCGGCAATCGTCTTGATAATTTGCTTCATCTCAACATTATTTAAGTTGATCGCCTCAAGATCAGGAGCATTTGGGTCATTAGGATCGTTGGGATCACTTGGAGCATTCGGAGCATTCGGATCGTTCGGATCGTTCGGATCGTTGGGGTCCTTTGGAGCATTCGGATCGTTTGGTTCAGCAGGGACGTTTGGTTCATTCGGCTCATTTGTGTCCGCAGGTTCGGTCTGTTCGGCAATTTTTTCTGATAGATCCGACAGGAACGTTTTGATCTGTTCCTTGTAAAATAAACCTGCGTAAACGGCTATGATAACTATGCAAACAAGTATTATCATGGATATTAATTTTGATTTCTTCAACTTATATTCCTCCAAATATTATTATAACTGTTGTTCCATAGCACTCATCGCCGCCTGTTTTTGCTCGTCCGTCATACTGTTCCACTGTTGCTTAAACTGCTCTTTTTGCTCATCAGTCAATTGATTCCACGTCTCAAGTATTTTCGCTCGTAGAGCCGGAGACAGCTTAACACCCATCCAGGCCAACGGGTCCTCCTCGACTGCTTCTGTCTGCTCCTGATCTTGTTCTTCGAGCTGTTTCATTTGTTTTGGTCGGTGACGTTTCTTTTTTTCAGGAGCTTTCTCGACCGCATCAATTTTGACCGAGCCGGTAGAAGCCAGCAGAGGAGCCAGCGGCATTTCCTTGCCCTGCCATTCGATAACTATCTGCGTAGGCTCTATCCGAAGAATCTTCGCACCTGAAACTTTTTCGCCGGCCTTATACCACTTGCCGTTAATAAGCGCCGATTTGCCGAGAATGCCTGTCACGCTCGGAGGCCCCGGCTTAGGTGGTGGCGGTATGAACATATTTTTCTTCTTCAACGCTTCGATTTTTTCACTATCAGAGGCAAGGTATTCAGCAACCTTTTCTTTACTGACAGTACCCTGTGCAACAGCGGTTTTTATCAGCGATGGAGTTCTAATCATACTTACTGCCAGCGTCGCGATTTTAACAACGATCATTGCAGCCAAAACAAAAATTACCGCTCGCAGTATTTTCCTGACTTGTTCAGCATCTTTTTTTATAAATTTATCAATCATTTTTTTTAGCATATTTATTTAACAAAAGTTGACACGGTTAAAGTCATTTCCAACTCAGCACGTTTCTTTTCATTGCACTGTAGACGGAATTGTTCGATACCGATCATATATGGATTATCACTCAGATTCGCCAATAATTTCAAAACCTGGTCAAACTTGCATTTGCTTTTGCAGGTCATCTTTAGAACCTTCATGCCGGAATTTTTCTGGAATTTAGCCGAAGAACTAAAGCTGGGCCCGCTTTTGACAGGAATTCCAGCTTTTTTCAACTGTTCGCTAAATTTGTCACGAAACAGTCTTCTCTGAACATCTTCACTCTGCGGCATTTCCACCACTGGCACAATGCGCACCAGCCTCTGCTGTTTTGCCTTGGAGATATCGTCGCCGCCAACGCCCATCAACTGTAATTTTTGTCTATAGCCTGCCAAAGCCGAGCGAGTGGCTTTCCAGTCATCAAGCCATGGAGTTATCACAAACATATAAACCAGGATAACCGCAATCGTCGCTGCTCCAATCGTCAAAGCTCTTTTGTCCTTGTTTCCGAGATGTGTTGGCATATTTAGGTTAAATGGGATTTTCATTTTTTCTTCTTTGTAAAATTTCTATAATGAAATGTTATCGTAAAACTCAATTGCTTTTTCTTTTCATCAAAAGCCTGACTCTGTATTCGCACTTCGCTTATCCCCCTCTGTTTGGCAAGGGATTTCGCGAATTTGGCCATTTCTGTACTATCTTTTGTTTGGCAGGTGATACTGCTGCGCAATCCCTTCTTGAACAGGAAGTTATTCAGCAAAACTGTGTCCTGGCGATCTTTGTTTATCTTGGTCAGAAGATCGATGATAGGCAGCTTTTGGGCAGCAATTTTTTTGCGAAGCCTCTGTTCTTCAACGAGTTGGGCAAGATTGCTGTTCGGATCCGCATCGTTGAAGTATTTTTTCATCTGAACCAGTTTCATTTTATCAGAGGCAAAACAAACAAGCACAAGAACAACCAACAAAACAACCGCCACTAGTGAAAGTTTCAAAAATTGCCCAGCTGATTTGCCCGTCCTGCTTTTTTTCAGTGGTGACTGGTATATATCTTCAAACAGATTCAAAGATTCGGTTTCGGCATCGAAGCCAGCCAGTGAAAGTCCTATCGGTACAATAAATTCGGCCAAAAGTTTGCAAGAGCAGCCTTTGAAGCTATCCAAAAGTTGCTCCCCCGGCAGAGCTTTTTCAGCGTTTATCTGGTGCTGTGATAAAACTGCCACCAGGTTTTCAGCTACCATTTCATCCTCTGAGATTACATAAATACCAACATCGCTTATGGCAGCGCACCCAAAATCGTCCAGCGTATCGCGAAATCGCTTCCCTTCG
>CAZOPG010000127.1:0-6195 GCA_964581585.1 uncultured Planctomycetaceae bacterium
TCCTGATTTAGCGATTGACGGCGAATTCCAGGCTGACTCGGCAATAGTGCCAAGAGTTGCCGCCAAAAAGGTTAAGGACAACAGCAGCGTAGCCGGAAAAGCTAATGTTCTTATTTTTCCAAATCTTGAATCCGGCAACATCGCATACAAACTCACTCAGTATATGGCAGGTGCACAGGCTATCGGGCCTTTCCTCCAGGGATTTGCAAAGCCAATAGCGGATCTGTCGCGCGGAGCTTCGGTTGATGATATAGTTTCGACAGCAGTTCTGACGCTGGCTCAATTATTATAAAAGGAATAATTTACAATGAAAGTACTTGTTATAAATGCCGGCAGTTCCTCCATAAAGTATCAGCTGTATGAGATGCCACAGGAAGAGGTACTTGCCAAAGGCGCCGTTGAGAGAATAGGCAAATCGGAGGTTCAAAACCATAAGCAGGCTATTGAGCTGATATTAGATACACTCGTCAGCGATGAGGCCGGCGTCATAAAAGATGTCTCCGAAATCTCCGCGGTGGGGCACAGAGTAGTTCACGGTGGAGAAGAATTTACCGGCTCAGTAGTTATCGATGACAAGGTGATAGCCTCGATTGAAAAGTTCGCCGACCTGGCACCTCTGCACAACCCGCCCAACCTTACGGGTATCAGGGCTGCGATTCACCATTTGCCGAAGGCAAAGCAAATCGCCTGTTTCGATACCGCTTTTCATACCACTATCCCAGAGGTTGCCTATATGTACACGCTGCCTTATGAGCTTTATGAAAAGTATGGCGTTCGCAGGTACGGCTTTCACGGAACAAGCCACAGATATGTTGCCCGCCGAGCCGCTGCCATGATGGGCAAAGGCAAATATGATGTCAATGTGATTACCTGTCATCTCGGCAATGGCTGCTCTATCACCGCTGTAAAAGAGGGCAAATCGATCGACACTTCCATGGGAATGACCCCGCTTGAGGGTGTCGCCATGGGAACACGCACCGGCAACTTCGACCCGGCGATTCTCTTTTACCTTGCTGATAAAGGCTATGACCTCAAACAGCTTAATACCATTTGCAACAAAAAGAGTGGCTTACTCGGCATATCCGGCGAATCGAATGATATGCGGAACCTCGAAGAACTGGCAAAAAAGGGACACAAGCGAGCACAGTTGGCCATCGATATTTTTTGCTATAGAATTAAAAAATATGTTGGGACTTATGCGGGGGTTCTTGGCAGACTTGATGCGGTGGTTTTTACCGGTGGGATTGGTGAAAATGTGTCTGATGTTCGCCAAAGGATATGCAGCGATTTGGGACAGATCGGTATCGAACTCGACAGCAAAAAAAATGAAACAGTCGTTGCGCAGGAAGGGCAGATAAGCACCGCCGCCAGCCAGGTAAAACTATTTGTTATACCTACTAATGAAGAGGCTGCTATCGCCGCAGACACTTATAAATTAGCCTAATGATGGAGTGTTATTATGAAACTTACAAATAAACAGATAGAAACACTAAAAGCTCAGGGCTGCTCGGCTCAGGACTGGGAGGGGGTTCTTGTCGCGAATGATTTTGATGCGACGCGAGTCAAGGATGCGCATTTTCTCGGTCAGATAAAGATCGGCAGTCTTGCAGGCGACATAAAAGATACCGGCGGAATCGAAAAGCCTTGCGGCATCTATAACGCAACAATCGTTAATTGTACCATCGGTGATAACAGCCGAATTGCTGATGTCGGTGTTCATATTGCAAATTACGATATCGCCGAAAATGTTTGTATCGAAAATGTCGCGACCATGCAAACCAACCCCGGCGCTGTGTTTGGCAACGGCGTCGAAGTGGAAGTGCTTAACGAGGGAGGCGGCAGAGAAGTTGTCCTGTTCGACGAACTTTCCGTTCAGTTTGCTTATATAATGTGCCTGCATATGTATCGGCCGAAGGTGGTTGAAAATCTCAAAGCTATCGCAAATAAGTATGTTGAATCTGTTCGCTGCGACCGTGGAAAAGTCGGCCCCGGCGCTCATATCTGCTCGACAAAGGAAATTATCGATATCAACATCGGGCCGTCTGCAACAGTGAACGGCGCATCTAGCCTGATAAATGGAACCCTTTTAAGCTCAGCGGAGGCACCAACTACAATAGGGACAGATGTTATCGCTAAAGATTTTATTATTGGTGAAAGCTCCTCTGTTACCGGCGGCGCGATTCTGGCCAAAACATTTATTGGTCAGGGCTGCCAGGTAGGAAAACAATTTTCATCAGAAAATTCATTATTTTTCGCCAATAGCGAAGCATTTCATGGAGAAGCATGTTCTGTCTTCGGCGGACCTTATACGGTTACACACCATAAATCCACGCTGTTAATAGCTGGCCTGTTCAGTTTTTATAATGCCGGGAGCGGTACGAATCAGTCCAACCATATGTACAAGCTTGGCCCGGTCCACGAGGGCAAACTTGAGCGAGGTACAAAGACAGGTTCGTTTTCATATATGATGTGGCCTTGTCGAACGGGACCGTTCAGCGTTGTACTCGGCAAACATTCGAGCACCTTTGACACGACGGATTTTCCATTCAGCCATCTTGATGCCCGGAGTAACGGCAAATGCGCGATGGTGCCGGGCCTGCATCTGACTACGGTAGGTACTGTTCGTGACGGTGCAAAGTGGCCAAACAGGGACAGACGCAAAGGTTCGGTAAAACGTGACAAAATTTCTTTCGATGTTTTCAGTCCGTACACCGTCGGCAAAATGATCAAGGCCACCGCCATTCTCAAGCAGCTACAGGAGAGTACCGATCGGTCTATCGAGGAGGTTAATCTTTGCGGCGCGATAGTTAGAAGGCCGATACTGCGAACTAGCCAGAAATATTACCGTACCGGTATTGAAATATACCTGCTCGAAAAAGTTGTTGAAAAAGCTGAGAAATTTAATTCGACATTAAGCGAAGTCTTTGCCGTTGACAGCGAAGCGGTTTACAGTAACGAATGGGTCGATATTGGCGGCCAACTCATGGGCAAAGAGCGGCTCATCGAGTTTGAAAACGCCATAGAGAACGGCTCGATATCTACAACGGACCAATTCACCGAGCAGTTAGAAAAGATCGAGAATCTTTACGAAAAAGATGAATGGGCATGGGTTCTGTGGGCATATAAACAGGTTCACGGCAGCGACCTTGCTACTGCAACCAAAGAAGATATTATGACAACCGCTGAGATGTTCCTGAAGACCAAGACGAAATTTCTCAGGCTTGTAATCGCTGATGCGGAAAAAGAATTCGGTCAGCTTAGTCATTGCGGCTTCGGAGTAGATGGCACCGATGGTGATGCCGAAAGGGACTTTGACCAGGTCAGAGGTATTTATGATGAAAACAAATTTGTCAAAGAAATGAAAAGTAATGTTGCTCAACTCCAGGAGCGAATTGACACATTCAAGCAAAAACTTTTAACGATAAAGTGAAAATGACGAAATTTTTTAGAAGGAGTTTTTTATGAGAGTTATTATTCAACCTGATTACAGAAAAGTCAGTGCTTGGTCTGCGGCTTTCGTCGCCAAGGCCATCAACGATTTCAAGCCGACCCCAAAGAAGCTTTTTGTTCTTGGTCTGCCCACAGGCTCTTCGCCTCTTGGCACGTACAAAGAGCTTATCCGTCTTAACAAGGCGGGGAAGGTGAATTTCGCCAACGTTGTAACTTTCAATATGGACGAATATGTTGATCTGCCAAAGGAACATTCTGAAAGTTATTACACGTTTATGTGGGACAATTTTTTCAGTCATATAAATATCAAGAAATCAAACGTTAATATTCTCAACGGCAATGCCAAAAATCTTGAGAAGGAATGTGAACGATATGAAAAAAAGATCAAAAGTTATGGCGGCATAGAGTTGTTCGTCGGTGGAATCGGCCCTGATGGGCACATCGCTTTCAATGAGCCTGGCTCGTCTATGGCAAGTCGTGCCCGTGTCAAAACACTGACCGAAGATACTCTCATTGCCAATTCAAGATTCTTCGGTAATGATATCAACAAGGTGCCTAAAACTGCGTTGACCGTAGGCGTTGGAACCGTAATGGATGCAAGAAAAGTTATCATAATAGTCAGTGGCCATAACAAAGCCCGCGCCCTGATGGAAGCGGTCGAAAACGGCGTAAATCATATGTGGACACTTTCCTGTCTGCAGCTTCATCCGCATGGGCTTATTGTATGTGATGATGCCTCAACTGTAGAGATGAAAGTTGGAACCGCCAATTACTTTAAGGACATCGAAAAGTCCTATCTTGATCCTAAGAAAATTTTGAATGATTAATTTTGAATTATGGAGGTAGAGTATAATGTCTGATGTCGAAACAAGAATTAAAGATGTTATTGCCAGGACTTTGAAAATTGAGATTGGCAATATTACTAATGATGCGCGCTTTGTTGAAGATCTCGGCGCCGAATCCATTCAGAGTGTTGAACTTGTTGCCTCGTTTGAAGAGGAATTTGACATTGAGATGGACGACGAAGAGGCTCTTGGCGTAAAAACTGTCAGTGGCGCGGTAGAATTTATCACAAAAGCCCTGTAATATCCTCAGCATACAAAGGCACAAGGCAAGAATCTTTTTTCTAGTCTTGTGCCTTTTTCTCCGCATATCCGGTAAAACTTCCAAAGTATCACTATTTTTCTGTCGATAACAGTCTGGTGGTTTTAAGGCTAACTTAAAAGGAAAACAATGGACTTGCCGGAAATTGAACGTCTGATAACAAATGCTGTTAACAACAGGCCTACTGTTACGAATGCCCCGATAAATCTGTATATTCATAGCGGACAGGTTATCTGTGGCCCACGGGTTACAATGCCCAAAAGTGCCGCTTTTGTCTCGCATGTAACACAAGATAAGCTCATAAACGGCTTCGATAACAACGAATGGAAATCGATTGTTGAGAAGACCCAGAACATCCTTAGAGACACCCCCGTTAAGGACGATGGAGTAGGTCACAGTGATTTTTCCGATCGCAGAAGAGAGCAACGACTAAGCCTGCGCCGTTCCATCTGGTTTGGCCTAGACAAAAAACAAAGACTCTCTCAGGGCCAGATGCTTGATATTGCTAGTGGCGGCATAGCATTTACCTGTTATGCCGAAGACACTTCTTCCTGGCAGGGTCAGGAGATAACTACCCGTTTTAGTGCGCCCTACTTTGGTCCGGACGATTCCGTCCAGATGCACAAGTTTACTCGCAGTGGACATATTTGTCGTGTTATCGACGTAAATGATTGTTTGAAGCGGATTGCAGTACAGTTTGCCGAGCCTCTGCCATTCAAGCCTGCTGAGCAGAGTCCCGAGCAGCCTCCCGCAAAAAGCAGTGTCAAATCTGCCTCGACCTGGTAGCCCCTTGACTAGCAGGGCATCTAATGATAAATTATCCTCCATGAACCAACGGGACAGAAAACTTCTTATCGGCCTAATGGGTGGCATAGCTTCAGGCAAAAGCACCGTTGCCGGGCTGCTTGAGCGTTCCGGATGTGCTGTTATTGATGCTGACGAAATTGCCGGGGCGGCCTTACAAAAAGTTGAGGTCAAAGAGCAACTCAGAAAAATCTTTGGTATACACATTTTCGATGCCTCGGGGCAAATCGACAAAAAAAAACTCGCTGAAACCGCTTTCCAGGGCCCAGAAAAAATATCAGCACTTAATTCGATCATTCATCCGATTGTATTTTCCCGCACCGAAGAGTTGATTACCGAGTACAACAAAGACGAAAATATCAAGGCTATAGTGCTTGACATGCCGCTGCTGGTTGAAGTTGGATGGGATAGTCGCTGCGGGAAATTGCTATTTGTGGACTGTAACCGGCAAATTCGCCTCGCCAGAGCCCAAAAAAAACCTGATTTTGATAAAAATCAGCTAAAAAAAAGAGAAAATTTTCAAATTTCTCTGGACAAAAAAGCCGATATAGCGCATCATACCGTTTGCAACAATCATAATCTTTCAGAATTAGCCCGACAACTCGAGGATATTTTTCCCTGTTTGACCGGTGGTGGATAGGTTTGTTGTGATATTAGGGGTCTCTCTTTCGAGGGCCGCGATCTGAATTACAGTTACAAAGTTGTGCAATGCCAAGTCGGCTTATTCGCGTTCCAGACTATATTCATTAGTTATGATATTGTAGATATACTGTATTATTGATTCAAATCCTGACAATTTCCTAAGATAAAGCTATTTTGCCGGTAACGGCCCAAAAG
>CAZOPG010000128.1:0-6115 GCA_964581585.1 uncultured Planctomycetaceae bacterium
TTTTGTAGTCTTCCCCTGTTCCAGAGTTGTATTTCCTGTTCGGTTCTTTTATCAGGTGGGCCCAATTCCCTTGGCCTTGTTTTTTGGGCCTTGTCAGTTAACTTTTCCAAAAAGGCTATAATCTTTGTGGAGTTTTTGTCCATGCCGGTACGATAAACATAAGCTAATACGCCAGCCTGATTGCTGTCGGGCAGTGGGCCCGATGGGGCATCTATCGGTGGATTCTGGTGCGCATCAGAAATAAATAATTTGGCGGTATTAAGGTCGTAATACCACGCTTTTTTAATCGAGGCATACTTTTGTTCACCTTCCGGCCAGATAAGACATAAAACGACAACGAGCAGGATAAGCACTGAACAGGGGGCTGTTATCTTGACAACATTCGGATTGTCATTAATCCATTTCCGTATTTGTAGGTTTTGCCACCTGTATTCAAGGTCAGATTTTAAGTATTTCCAGTTCATAAAAAATAGGCCTTCAAGCGATTTTTGTTCTAATCAAGAAATCTTACAACATTCATCCAATATTTCAATTGCTCCAGGTCTCTATTATTCTCTGAAGCATCTTCGGCACTTATTTCAAAAGCGAAGAACTCCAATGTTCGATGATCTTTGAATTTATAATATTTAACATGTCCATCTGCAAATGATACATTAAAACCATCATTATGCCTTATAGCTGTTTGATTGCCACTACCTCCCCAAAGATTTTGGTTATCGTGTTCTACCACAGCATAACTTTGTAGGGTTTCTGGTGCTGGAATAGTGCCCGTAGCGTAATACCGATTACCATCAAGAAAAACAGCTCTTTGGGTAGGGGTATCAATCTCTGCTAATTTTGAATAAACGGTAAGCATTGCCGATGACATGAAATAATTGCGATTGATCCATCCTTTGTATGAGGGACACTTATAAAGTTTAGTACTGCCCGTATAAGGCCATAACCTACCCTTCTTTAGTGCCAAATCTGTATTATATTCAGGACTCAATGAGTTGTGGTGATCGCCCCTGACCCAATTCCAGGGTGAGCAAATTTTATCGTTATTTTCGGAAGCATCCATAAGCCATCCAAACTGGAGTGCTTTGAGATTGAACTTGCATACTAAGGATTTCCCCTGCTCTCTTGCTCGAGACAATGCTGGCAGAAGTATTGACATAAGCATTGAAATGATGGTCATCACCACAAGCAATTCAACAAGAGTAAAACCTGCTTTCCTAGCAGGATATCCCATATTCCACCCTTCAAATCATCCTTAATATAAACTTTCATTCTATTTCCAGAAAAAAAATTAGTCAAGCTTTTTTGGGTAGGGGTGGCGTTGATTCTGCTTTTGGGCTATTATATTGGTGATGGCAGAACATGAAGATAAGAAATCGAAACCAATACCGAAGATGGTCAATAAAAAGGCCTTCCACGACTATGAGGTAGTCGAAAAGGTTGAGGCTGGTCTTGTATTGGTGAGCAGTGAGGTGAAATCACTGCGGGCAGGCGGTGCGGCTCTGAACGGTTCATTCGCTCGGCTTATCGACGGGCAGTGCTGGCTGGTCGGCTGTAACATCGCCACGTATTTTCAGGCCGGCAGCAATAACCATGATCCCCTGCGCCGGCGAAAATTACTGCTGCACCGAAGACAGATAACAAAGATCACCGCTCGCCTATTGCAGAGAGGTTTTACGCTTGTGCCGCTGAGGATATTTTTTAACGATAGAGGCCTGGCAAAAATTGAGATAGCACTGGCAAAAGGCAAAAAAAAGTACGACAAGCGAGACAAAATTACACAGCGTCAACAAAATAAAGATATTAATCGTTACCGTAAATAAAGAAAAGGGTTTGATATGGCTGAAGAAAAACAAGAAAAAAAGATCATCATCGATGAAGATTGGAAAACGCAGGCTCAGAAAGAAAAGGAACAGCTAAAGGCCAAAGAAAAAATCGAGAAAGAGCAAGAGCCAAAAGACCATGCCGAGCCCGCTCAACAGCCTTTGCCCAAAGGTGATATCAGCACGCTGATAAGCATGTTGGCTACTCAGGCAATGTTCGCGATGGGCTTTATCCAAACTGAGAAAGACAAAGAGCCTAAGATTGATCTGAACATGGCCAAGTTCAATATCGACATGCTTGATACCTTGGAAGAAAAAACAAAGGGCAATCTTTCAGATAACGAGCAAAAAATGCTGACCGATGCCGTTGCGCAGTTGAGAATGGGTTATGTGAAGGCAGCCGGATAGTGGCAAATATTCTAGATAAGATTATTGCTGACAAACGGCTTGAAGTGGAAAAGCAAAAAGTCATTGTGCCGGTTGAGCAGTTAGTCGAGCAGATTAAATCGTTGGATAAGTGCCGCAATTTTCACAAGGCCGTTACCCGGAAAAATCCCCGTGGTATTAATGTCATCGCTGAGGTTAAAAAAGCCTCGCCATCGGCTGGCGTTATCCGAGCTGATTTCGACCCTGTTAGGATTGGGCAAACTTATGAAAAATGTGGTGCCGACGCTATCAGTGTCCTGACCGACGAGAAATATTTTCAGGGACGCTTAGAATATTTAACGCAGGTCAAAGACGCGGTCTCACTGCCAGTGCTACGGAAGGATTTCATCATTGACCCGTACCAGGTTTACCAAGGGCGTGCGGCCGGAGCTGATGCTATTTTACTCATCGCCGAGGCATTCGACAAAACTGATGGCAGGATTATAGATTTGATGATACTGGCCGCCGAACTCACAATGACGACGCTGCTGGAGGTACACAGTGCCGACTCACTGCTGGCAGTAAGAAGTCTTATTGATTTCCCGAAAGCTCATTACAGCGTTATAGGAATCAACAATCGTAATCTGACGACGATGGAGGTTGACCTGAACACAACGGCTCGGCTTGCTGAACTGGCAGGAGAACAAGACGGCCTTGTCGCCGAAAGTGGAATCAAAACGCGTCAGGATGTGGAGAAGTTGAAAGCCGCCGGTGCCACCGCTGTTTTAATCGGTCAGACCTTATGCGAAAACGATGATATCACCGCAAAATTTAATGAGTTATTTGTTTAATGCCGCTGTTGAATGTTATTGCGTAGAGTTTAACCGCCACCATTACCGCCGCGACAATAACCGCATAAACAAAATACAATCTTATTTTCGAGCCTTTTAATTTAAGCCCCAGATGCGTACCGAAATTGGTTCCCACGATTCCTCCGACAAGCATACAAGCCAGCAAGGTCAGCTCAACATTGCACTGGACGATGTGCCCGGTGCCCGCGACCAGAGAGGCAAGCCAAACGACAAGCAGACTCGTCCCGGCGGCCTTGACGGTATGCTGACCGATAAGATAGATCAACCCCGGCAGTACGATCACACCGCCGCCGATACCCAGCAGGCCCGTTAAAATTCCTATTACCACGCCAAGGGCAACAACTGTCGCCGCAGATAGCCTAGGCTCATCTAAAGAAGCAAAATGCATAAATGGCCCAACGTTGAACTTGGCGAATAAGCCTATTCTTTTGCTGAGATCGTTGTTGCTGTTTCGGCGTAGATCAAAAAATAGAAATATTGCCAGGCCGACTAGAAGTAACAGAAAAACGCACAGCAATATATATTGTACCGCCACCTGCTCCGTACCAAATATGACTAAAGGCGACATGTTTTTGAGCAGTTCCATTATTGAAAGTCCGCCGGCAATACCAATTATACTCCCTGAGGCCAACGTTAAGCCAAGCTTAACATCGACAGTAGCACTGCCGTGTCGTTTGAACATTCCAAAACTGCTGTTGACAAAGATTACGGCCAGGCTTGTTCCGACTGCGATGTTTCCGGGCAGAGCCAGCAGGCATATCAAGGCAGGGGTCATAAGGAACCCGCCGCCGACGCCGAATATCCCCGTCATAAAGCCCACAAAAAGCGAAATTACTGTTGCGCCAAGATAGGTTAGCAGCGTGAGATCAGCCATTGGGGGCCTTTTGTGACATCTTAATTTTCGCCCATGTATCTCGCAGCGTAACCGTTCGATTGAACACTAAGTTGTCGTCGCTGCTGTCTGGATCGACGCAGAAATAGCCCAGCCTTTCAAACTGATACCGGTCGAAGGGCTTTGCCTCTTTCAAGGAGGGCTCAACCTTACAGCCCGAAAGAATCTTCAGCGATTCAGGATTGATATTAGATGTAAAGTCTTGATCAGCCTCTGTCTGTTCGGGGTTTTCTTTTGTGAATAAATGATTGTAAAGCCTAGCATCGGCGTTAATGGCCCCGGCGGCGCTGACCCAGTGCAGAGTTGCTTTAACTTTTCTGCCGTCCGGAGAATCACCGCCTCTTGTAGCCGGGTCGTAAGTGCAGTGCAGTTCAATAACCCGGCCGGTCTCATCTTTGACAACATCGGTGCAGGTTATGAAATACGCATAACGCAGACGTACTTCCCGCCCCGGAGAAAGCCGGAAGAATTTTTTCGGCGGCTCTTCCATAAAATCTTCGCGCTCGATGTAAAACTCTTTGGAAAACGGAATTTCCCTAACCCCAGCATCAGGGTCCTGCGGATTATTGATCGCCTCAAGCTGCTCGATTTCATCAGGATAGTTATCAATAACAACTTTCAAAGGATCCAATACCGCCATCACGCGAGCCGAAGTCTTATTTAAATCTTCCCTAAGGCAATGCTCCAACAGAGCCGCGTCAATTGTGCTGTCGGTTTTAGCAACGCCAACAGTTTTACAGAAATTCCGAATGGCTCTGGGCGAATATCCACGCCTGCGCAGACCGCTTAGTGTCGGCATACGCGCATCATCCCAACCGCCTACAGAGCCGGTCTCTACCAACTGCGATAACTTTCGCTTGCTCATCACCGTATAGGTCAAATTCAGTCGTGCAAATTCAATTTGCTGCGGATGATAAATGCCAAGTTCTTCAAGAAACCAGTCATAAAGCGGACGGTGGTGCTCGAATTCAAGTGTGCAGATCGAGTGAGTAATTCCTTCAATGGAGTCTTCAAGGCCGTGTGCCCAGTCATACATTGGATAGATACACCATTTGTTGCCGCTGCGGTGATGCTCAGCATGCAGAATTCGATACATCACGGGATCTCGCATACTCAGGTTGGCATCGGCCATATCGATTTTTGCTCGCAATGTTCGCGAACCGTTCTGGAATTTTCCGGAACGCATTTGTTCAAACAGTTCAATGTTCTCTTTGATACTGCGCCCGCGAAATGGACTGTTTTTGCCGGGCTCGGTTAACGTGCCGCGATATTCCCGGATTTGTTCAGCGTTAAGATCGCAAACGTATGCCTTGCCTGCCTTGATAAGTTGGACGGCGTATTCATACATCTGCTCAAAGTAGTCACTGGCAAAATAAAGATTTTTGCCCCAATCCCAGCCAAGCCATTTGATATTTTCGATGATCGATTTTACATATTCATCTTCTTCTTTGGTGGGGTTGGTGTCATCGAAACGCAGATTACAATTGCCGCTGAATTCCGAGGCGATTCCAAAGTTCAGACAAATACTTTTAGCATGGCCGATATGCAGATAACCGTTTGGCTCCGGCGGGAAGCGAGTTATAACTTTGCCGTCCCATTTGCCTGTTTTTTTGTCTTCGGCGACAATTTGCCGAATAAAATCCAAGCCTTTATTTGAATTATTTTCGTCCATACCCATCTTGAGATTGCCTTGAAATGCGTTTTTTTTGAAATAAATAAAGCCAACGGTCGGATTCGAACCGACAACCCCTGGTTTACAAAACCAGAGCTCTACCATTGAGCTACGTTGGCATATTCTAACGAATCTAGCTCACTTTGTATCCAATCAGGCTGGGTTTAAGCCTGAAAATGCAATGCCCAGGAGAGGATTTGAACCTCCACGAGCCGAAGCTCACTAGCCCCTCAAGCTAGCGCGTCTGCCAATTCCGCCACCTGGGCAAGGCCGAAAACGCTATTTTACCTAAAAAGATATTTCAGGCAAGCTTTTTTCAGCTGGAATCTCAAATCATGCCCCCTTTTCGTTATCCCACAGCAGTGTCTGCAAACGCGGGCAGAAAGCAAAACCGCTTTTTTTGCAAATTTCAGCGACCATTGGCGCCTTTTCGAGATATTCGGCTCGGCTTTGCGCTTGCGGCATCAGCATTACCTTGTTTCTATCGACGTTA
>CAZOPG010000129.1:0-6078 GCA_964581585.1 uncultured Planctomycetaceae bacterium
CCTTGTTCGGCCCTGGATGTTTATCGCTCCCGACCATGGGCATTTGCATGTTGATGTTGAGGTTCCACAACTGATGGATTCTCCGCAGGAACAGCCGTGGATAGGTACTCTGATTGGTGACAGGGGTAACCATATCGTGGTCTGGACATTAAATTGCTTGCGTCCATTGGAGAAAGGTGAGTTCGCGAAATTCCATTTTCGTCCGGCCTCACTACCCACGCCGGACGGCATTGAGGGGAAAAGCTGGGACCGGATAAAAAGGCCTTGGCTCAACCAGTTCCAGGTGAATGCGCACGAAAACGACGTGGAAACTCCCATGATGTTTGCAAATAATGTTTTGAGTAATCCGGCCGCTATTTTTATGTACTACAGCGATGCCATGTTTTTCAACCCTGAGCCCCTTCCGGGAATAAACCTTCCCCTTCTGATTCGCCATACTCTGGATGACTGGTTTAAGAACCGGGTGATGGGAGTGGGCAATGTGTGTTTTTTTGCTAAGCATGATCTATATTTGTTGGCTAATCCACTTTTTATAATAACGGCGTGGAATTATATCAAGATGACTAATGACCAGGACTGGTTAGGGAAACGCATAGCAGGGTTGCATGGGGTAGCAAATTACATATTACGGCGCGATCAGGATTTCGACGGCCTGGCCGAATCGCTTAACAGCGGTAACGCCTGGAGTCTCCGTGATCCAGACAGGTCAGATTTCTATTTGGAATTAACTAATTTTGGTTATAAGAACGCTTGCACTAACGCTTTCGCTTACAGGGCTTATCATTGTATGGCAGATATGCTGGAAATGCAGGGGAACAGTCGGGCTGCGGGAATTTATAAAACTGCAGCAGAAAAACTGAAACAGGCATACGAGAAAACATTCTACAATCCAGAAACGGGTGTGCTGGCAGGCTGGGTTAGTCGAGATGGCGTTATGCATGACTATATGTTTCCATTTGTGAGCGGCCTAGCCTGTGCCTATGGATTGATAGGCAAAGAAAAAGGCAGAGAGATTCTAAGTACAATTATGCGCAAACTAAGAGAAATAAAGCCTGATGGATGGCGATGGGGTGTTCCTACAAATCTGATTCCCATTCCGGACTATGATCTTATGCAGCCGATGTTTTCACTGGATGAAAGTCAAAGTGTTGTAAAAAAAGGGATTGAAGTATGCGGAACCATTGAAGGGCCTTTAGGGCTTCCGAGGCTCAACGATCCCGATGGAATGAAAACGTATCAGGGAAAGGCAATGTATAATGGCGCGACCCAGACAATGCTCACAGCAAAATTAATTTTTGGTTTGATTGCTATGGACATGAATGAAGATGCTGACTGGGTCATGGAACCTATGCTTGAGGCAGCTGAGGCCGGAGAGTTGCAAAATGGTCTACATGTAACCGCGGGCACCGGAGCCGAACATCATGACTGGGACGGCAACCCGACAGGATACGAAGGGTACCTGCCGGAAGGATGGTATTTCCTTGTAGCAGAGTTTTTGAAGAACCCTGATAATTATAAGAAACTATTACCATTTGTGGCAAAGTAACTATGACTAACAATAAAATAAATTATAAAGTTATTGTTGGGCTGGAGATTCACGTTCATCTGGCCACTAAGACGAAAATGTTCTGTTCGTGCGAACTGTCCTATGGAGTTGAAGCCAACAGCAGGGTTTGTCCGGTCTGTCTGGGGATGCCGGGTGTGCTGCCGGTGATGAATAAAAAAGCGTTTGAGTTTGCGGCTCTTACCGGGCTAGCGTTGAATTGCACGGTACCGAAATTTACTAAGTGGGACAGGAAAAGCTATTACTATCCGGATCTGCCCAAGAATTATCAGATAAGTCAATACGATCTTCCGATGAGCGAAAACGGTTATATCGAAATTCCTCTCGATGACGGACAGGTGAAGAAAATCCGCATAACCAGGGCTCACCTTGAGGAGGATGCCGGTAAGAATACGCACACGATGGGCAACTTTTCCGCTATCGACCTAAACCGGGCCGGTACTCCCCTGCTGGAAATCGTTACCGAGCCGGACATGAACGGTGCTAAAGAAGTTAAGGCGCTGGCGGTTGAATTGCAGAGGATAGTGAGGTATCTGTGTGTCTCCGAGGCGGATATGCAAAAGGGGCATATGCGGTTTGAGCCTAATATCAATCTGGTTATCAGCAAAGATGGCAAAAAGTATAAAACACCTATAGTCGAGGTTAAGAACCTTAACAGTTTTCGCGCGTTGGAGAGAAGCGTTGACTATGAAATTGACAGGCAGCTTGATGATTTTGAGCATACGGGTGTGACAATACAGAGTGGTAATAAATCCACTCGCGGCTGGGATGATGAAAAACAATGTACTGTTCTGCAGCGGACAAAGGAAGAGGCTCATGATTATCGTTACTTTCCCGATCCTGACCTTGTGCCTGTAGAGATGACGGATGAGTGGCTGGCTGAGATCAGGGGCAGGCTGTGTGAGTTACCAATACAAAAACAGAGCCGATTCGTGGCAGAATTCAAACTTACCGATTACGATGCAGGTGTGCTGACTGCCGACAGGGGCACCGCTGAATTATATGAATATGCAGTGAAAGCTGGGGGTAATCCTAAGCGTATCTGTAATCTGTTGACACAAACAGGCGCTAAAATTGCGAACGAAAAAGGCTGCTCAATTGTTGAACTCGGCGTCAATGCCAAAAGAATCGCTCAACTGGCTGAAATGATCGAAGCTGGCGATGTAAGTGCAAGTGCTGCCACTACCATTTTCAGTGAGATGGTTGGAAGCACGAAAGCTCCCGATGTTATCGCTACGGAGGGCAATCTTGTTCAGAAAAGTGATGCCGGCGAAATAGAGTTACTTGTTGACGAAGTGATTGCCGGCAATGCAAAAGCTGTGCAGGAAGTAGCCTCTGGCGGGAAAAAGAGTAAGAAATCGCTCAGTTTTCTGCTCGGTCAGGTGATGCAAAAATCCAAGGGTCAGGCGAATCCGAAAATTGTATCAGAAATCCTTAATAAAAAACTTGCTTAAACTACCAGTTATGCATAAAAAAGACTTGGATTTATCTCCAGGTCTTAATAATGGGTACATAATATGTGCGCCTGAAGATGAAATGCACCTCGATATTTGGGATAAGGTACAGGAATTAAATCCAATTGGTATAAGTATGGTACGCCGATTTTATAAAGTGCCAAAATAGTAGATATTGGCTTTAATTTTCTTGCAATATTGCTATGTTGGGTGTAGAGTTAACGAAAATTTGTCATAATGTGTCTTTTGTTTTTTTATTGCTCTTTGACATGTTTATAGATTCAGTTACAATAAATATAGATGATGTTTATTTTTTCAACGATTAAGAATATTACAACCTGTATCTGGTTGTAATCAAAGTTGTATCAATAAACCTATAACTTGCTATAACTACTTTCAAACAAAAACGTTGGAGAGGTGCCCGAGTGGCTTAAGGGAACGGTTTGCTAAACCGTCGTATGGATACAATCCGTACCGGGGGTTCGAATCCCCCCTTCTCCGTTTAGCTGATAGGCAGCGAAGGATTGTGAAATCCTGGCTGCCTTTTTTATGCGCTGATATGGCAATTCCGGTCGGATAACACTTGGAATAGAAGTAGTTTTTTGTATAAAAAGAAGAACCAATAAGAAAGCTTGATTTTCAAGACAGACTTGATACTTTATTGGAAAATAAGGTTCAGCGATGTAGCTGAGCTAAGATATAAAATGCTATGTGGGAAATCCCATGTATATAATTCAAGGAGAAAAAAATGAACATCCAGGACAACGAAATTTTACAACAAAAAAACAACATAGGCCTGAAGGCAGGTGTTGGTAAGGTCGATATCACATGCCGGGATGAGGGGACTTTAGATGCCTTGCTTTCCGAGAAAACAAAAAAGCATATTCCAAAGGAATATTTAGACAAAAAGATAGAGATTGATGACCCGCTTTTCGTCCGTGCCCTGGTGCTGGATGACGGCGGTGAAAAAGTTGTGCTAATAACCATGGATATCACCGCGATAGGAGCAAGAAGCATTAGTCAATATATTTTGAACGACAGTGCCGATGATTTCATGCCCAATTTGCGAAAACGTGTTAAGCAGGAGCTGGATATTCCCGGCAGCAACGTGAGTGTAAGCGCTTCGCATACGCATCCGCCCGGCCGTTTGTTATGTGATGATAATGCTCAGATCGACAAAACACTGGAAGCGATTAAACAGGCCCTTCAAAACATGGTGCCTGTTGCCATAGGGGTAGGCGCCGGTTACGAAGACAGTCTTACTTTTAACAGAACTATGCTGATGAAAGATGGAACGGATTATACCTGGCGGCCCGGGCCCCTGGATGATGAGGTTGAGGGATTGCGACCGATCGATCCGGAGATAGGTATCCTCAGAATTGATCGTCTGGACGGCAGACCCTTTGCTGTAGTGTATAATTTTGCCAGTCATCTTTTGGTGGGCTGCCGGGAAGGGAAAATCACCGCTGATTTTCCCGCTGTTACCTCGCAGCTTCTTGAAGAGAATCTTGGAGCCGATGTTATGGCCTTTTTCATGCAGGGTGCCGGAGGCGATATCATGGAGATATTCTATGATGATATCGAAATTCCAAATAGGAAATATGACTTCGGAAGCAAGCTGGCGCAAAGCACATTAAAAGGTTACAGAAAAATTAAAACCGCTCCCGCAAAACTTAAAGTCGTAAGCAAAGATATTGAATTCCCTCTCAGAACGGATATCCCGGACCTAGTAGCCGCACTAAAACAGAAACAGGCCGAGATGGTTGCATCGCTAACATATACTTTCCTGGACTTTAAAAAATTCCTTCCGCTTTATCTCAAGTATTCTTTGTACCCCGACTATCCTTGCCATTCGCCTTACCGCTATATGAAGGCTGATGAGTGTGAAGATGATAATTTTCGTAATCGGGATGATCTCAATAGGTCGGCGATCAAAAAGTACCTTGAGGGCATTAGAAAAATGGAACTGTTGTCCATTAGTGCTTTGAAAGTTGCTACCCTGCAAAAGCATCAGGAAGTCATTGATAAAATCGGCGGCGCTACGGTTCCGGCGGAAATCAAAGGGATTAGAATTGGCGAATGCGTACTCATCGTCGCTCCCATGGAGGTTCTTGCGGAAATCGGGTTTAATGTAAAAAAAGCATCCCCATTTAAGCACACTTATATTGCTTCCATATCGAACGGCTATCTTCACTATTCGCCCCCGGCCTCCTATTACGACCGTGGCGGCTATGAGGCTATCGAATGCCTGCTGGCTCCGGAATGGGAAAAGATTTTTGAAGAAACCGTCAGTGAAATTTTCAAGGAACTATGAAACCAATAATCCGCAACTTTTTCATAGAGGAATCATGAAAACAGAAAAAAACTATGAATTTCGCAATGACTTGCGAATCGTACACAAAGCCAATCGACGGGACGATAACATAAATCCGGCCGATAACGAAATAATCATTAAAAAAGGCTGGAAGATAATCTGGAGCAAAACAGCTTCGCAATTAATTGCCAACAGTGCCAAAGACCTTCATGATTATTTTATTACAAGCATGGGAATTTCACTATTGTTGGAAGAGCAGGATTCGGTTCATTCTGCTTTGACCACGGAGCAAAACTGCATAATACTTGCAGACAAAGAGGACCTGCCGGAACTTGGCAAAGATATTTCCGTTCCCAGAAGTCATGTAATAGAGATAACTGACGGCAAAGTTATAATTTGCGGCAATGACGCACGCGGAGTAATGGCTGGAGTACATTACCTGGAAGATGTTATGAATTTGAAGGAAGCTCCTATTTTAGAAAAGCAAACTCCGCTTAAACGTGAGCCGTTGTTTTCTCCAAGAATGGTGCATTCCGGTTGGGGTATCGATGAATATCCCGACCAACATCTCAATGCCATTGCCCATGCCGGGTTTGATTCAGTTCTTCTCTTTGTTAAAGGTGTTGATCAGACTACCATCGGCCATCTTGATTTTAATGATCTGATTGCCCGTGCAGCTTCTTTTGGATTGGACGTTTATTTTTACAGCTATCTTGACGGCTGGAAACACCCAGATGATGCCGATG
>CAZOPG010000130.1:0-6068 GCA_964581585.1 uncultured Planctomycetaceae bacterium
AGCTGGAATTATTCACTTGTAAAAAGAACTAATTATTTATGCAACAGGCTCAGGTGTGAATATAAATACTAATTTCCGTCTTTGCCGCAATAATCGATAAGCCGTGCGATTTCACTACGCATATCTTTACGCTCGACTATCATATCGATAAAACCATGCTCCAGCAGGAATTCTGATCTTTGAAACCCTTCCGGCAGTTCCACCTTGATTGTCTGATATATTGTTCGCGGCCCAGCAAAACCTATCAAAGCGCCCGGCTCTGCAATTATTACATCTCCCAACATCGCGAAACTCGCGGTTACTCCGCCGGTAGTCGGGTCGGTCAATACAGAAATAAACAACCCGCCGGCATCGTCAAGCTGCCCAATGGCCGCCGAGGTCTTGGCCATCTGTCCAAGAGAAACAACTCCCTCGTGCATCCTTGCTCCACCGGAAGAACTGACAACAACTAATGGAAGCGATTCATCTATGGCTTTGTCCACTGCCGCACATAATTTCTCTCCGACAACCGCACCCATAGAGCCGCCCAGAAAATCAAAATCCATCACTGCCAGCATCACACCTCGCCCCTTTATAAACGCCTTACCGACCAGTATCGCCTCACCTCCGGACGACTTTTTCTCCGCAGCACTTACCCTGCTCTTATAAGTCGTATCCCGAAACTTAAAATTCAGCGGATCACCCGTCGTCATTCCGCTGAAAAATTGTTCAAAGGAGCCTTCATCGGCAAGATACTCGATACGCGAATTGGCACCGATGCGAAAATGATGCTTACATTCCGGACAAACATCAAGGTTTTCTGCGACCATCTTCTTATACAGCATATGTTCGCACGAAGGGCAGCCCAGCCATAACCCTTCCGGCATCTCTTTACGCGGCTTTAGTGAAAAGCCATCCCATTGTGATTTCGTCTCTTTTGCCATACCCCGATTCTATCAGAAAACAGCCCAAAAGCCAGACATTTTTTTTATTCGATTTTGCCCATAACCGCGTAATGATAGAAAAGCCCCCACGCCTTGGCACTTATTTTCTCCTTCGAGGCCAGCAATTTCCGAATCTGTTCGATGTCCATCAGAATCGTCTCTATATCCTCCGCATCCTCGAGCCACTCATTCGATATTGTCCCTGCAACTTCCGCCAAAACCATAACACACGATTCATCGCTCATCCCCGCCGAAGAATAAACGATTTGGCTGACGTGATTTATCTTAACCAGCCCAAGCCCCGTCTCTTCCTTCAATTCTCTTTCCACGGTGCTGCTTATATCTTCGCCGTCATCAATTAAACCCGCTGGAAACCCATACTCATAATCCCATATTGGCACCCTAAACTCTTTAGTAACAACCAGCCGATTACCCAGGGCCGTTTTAATGATAGGCACGATCACCACCGCGTCCGGCCTATCCGCATCAGCAATTGGCTCCTCCTTTCGCGAACACATATGCCACGCTCTTTCAGCCTTTCCCTTACGCTGAAAAATAACATCAAAATAATTCAACCATTTGCAGTCCGTCAATTTTTTCAATTCATAAAATTCTGTCATTCAAATATTCCTCAATCCGTTAGCCCTGCCATTACCATGGCAGGGTTTTAATTCCCCATCACCATCGCAGTTGCAACTTCCGCAGCCTTGCTTTTACCAAAAAGTACCTCAACCAACTTAACCCCAAACTCCATCGCAACTCCCGGCCCCTGACCGGTAATGCAATTGCCATCAACAACAACCCGTTCATCCTTTCGAGCCTTATCGCCCAGCTTATCCGCCAAAGACGGATAGCACGTCGCCTTACTGATCCCATCCAGCAGACCATGATACTGCAAAACAACTGCCGGCGAAGCACATATCGCCGCATAGAGTTTCCCCTGCTGTTTTTGCTTCTTTAACATTTCAACAAGTTCGCCGCAATCCCGCAAATACTCCGCACCCGGCAACCCACCCGGCAGGGCGATCAGATCATAATCCCGCCCCACACATTCACTAATCGTAACATCAGCGGTAATTTTGACGCCACGACTGGCCGTTACCTGAAGATCACCAACCGACGCAACAGTAACATCCGCTTCCGCCCGCCGAAGAATATCAATAACACAAACCGCCTCAATCTCCTCGATCCCATCAGCAACACCCACAAGAACCTTCTTAACCATAATATTACCCCTTTCATATTCATATCCAAACAAAAACAATCACCCACAACACCGCTTAGCCCTGCCATCACTATGGCAGGGTTTTAAATCACCAACCCGTTTGCCGGGGTTCATTTTATGTACTTTTTAAACTTTTCACATTGTTCCTTTTCTTTAGATGGTTTAAGCTTATTTCGTTTACAATAGCTCTCAAAGAATTTTGCCATGATGAGTTTTAGTGACATACGAACGACTCCAATATCCTTAAATATGGTAGGTTCATCTGTTTCAGTATCTATTGGAGGATATTTTCCTTCATAAAGCGTAAAAGCTTCCATACTGCGTTGTAAGTCTTTATCTACCTCTCCAATCGTTGTGTAGTCTGATTCAATCAGTTCTTCAATAAGTTTAGAAATATCCTCAATATCAGAGTGCTCTCTATCGGGAAATTTACGCTTCAAGTATACCGAGAGAGTATCCAGGTTTATTTCCTCATCCGTTATACCAGAAGCTATCTTGGCTTTTTCCTCAACAACTTGCTTAGACTCCTGACCTTTGCGAAAGAACAACTCAAAATGTGAATCTGCCAAATAAAACAATGCGCTTAATGCATGAAAATCTTTTCTCAATTCAGAAGGAATTGAATGTGGCGACTTATAATCTAAATAATGCAAAATAGTTGCCCATGAATGCATAGCAATTGTTCGTACTTGTATCTCAAACCGTAAGTCCTTTATATCATTATAGCGAGGTCCACTAAAATTAGATGGAAGCTTACCCACATAATGTACCGACAGGTAACCAAATTCTGCTTCAGACTTCGACCGCACCTTGTCGTCTTTATCTACAACATCAAAGCTCTTATCGATGAGAAGATCGATCTTTTCAATATCAGATAAGAATAGACAAATTATTCGAACTCCGCAAATGTCAACTATTTTGTCGATATCCTCAATTTCCTGCTCCGGAGCATTCCGTTGTGCCTTTGCAATGACGGAATCCAAATCTTTTACACGCCCATTAACCAGATGGCAAGGAATCTTAGCAGCTTTTAATTCCTCTTTTAAAATGTAGACCATTTCTTTTTTGAGCTTTTCGTATCCCTGCTCACGTCTTGAATACTCAGCTTTTATTGTACCTAAATCCATGGTTTCTTTCCCCGTAATAAAACTGGCTTATTAATTCCCATTTTAAAATCCGTCTGTGGTTATACAAAACCCTCAAACTTCTCTTTACAAATCTTCTCAACCAAATCCAGCCCCATTATCCCTTATTTAATTTTACCAGTAAAGCAAATTTCACAACAAAAAATCCGTGTAAATCCCGCGTTAATCCGTATCTAAAATCCCTTCTTTTCCCCTTTTTCTCCGTGTCCTCCGTGCTCTCCGTGGCCCATTTTTCTATTTCCCGAATTGTTTGATCTTGAATTTCGGGCTCCAAAAAATGTCAAAAAATGACAAAAAACGATCATTTCCTATGCATTTCTTGCAATTTCTGCATATTTCCGAACGTTTTCGAGCGATTTTTGACCCCATTTTTGCCGTTTTCCCCTGTATCAACAATATCCAGAATGAGTTTTAAGCCCACAATCAACGATTTTACCCAAAAATCACAAAAAAAACTTCCCAAAATTGTCGAAAATTCCCAATATTTCCAGATTTTTATGATCTTCAATTTTTAGCATCTGCATTTTTCAGCCAAAGTGACTTTTCAGATCAGCATAGCCCAGCAGCTTCTGAACAAAGAACAGATTCCCATATTTGGCTGTTAGCATTGTCATTCGTATACCTTGCTAGAACCAAAATAGTAGAGTTTGCTTTTAATTTTCTTGCAATATTCTCCAGTCGAATGTAAAGTAGGCGAAAATTTATTAAAGCGTGTTTTTTGGAATAGAATTTTGCCTTGCTTAATCTTTTTTTTGGTATGAAGATTAAGGGCAGGTAGCTCAGTTGGTAGAGCAACGGACTGAAAATCCGTGTGTCGGCGGTTCAAATCCGCCCCTGCCCATTAGGTAAGTTCTTGTGAATCAAGTAGTTGCGGTTACTTACCTTTTTTTGTTGGGGGTCAAAAACAACGCCTGCACCATTCTGCACCATTTTTTGACACAAGCCTTGGGCAGTTGCGATCCTTGCACGGTCAACTAAATCATCCGCCACGGCAAGGTAAAATTTGTGTGTTGTGGCAAAACTTGAATGTCCTGCAAGTGTCATTACATCGTACTCACTCATGCCGTTGGCAAACCACATGCTTATGGCTGTTCTCCGAATGTCATGGAAGGTTCCCGTTTTGACGCCGGCTTTTCTGAGGATTTTGTCCAAACTCCTCTTGAAATTATTTACCACCTTGAGCCGTGAGTCAGAGAGAGTCCATGTGCCTTTTGGCCTAAGCACGTTCTGGATGTAATCATATCTTGCTGTGGGAACGAAAACATAGGGATAACCATCCGGTTGTTGTGTCTGGTGATCTACGAGTAACTGAACGATTTCCTCTGTCAATGGGAGCATCCTGCGGTCAGCATCCTTGATAAGCCATTGCCATGTATCTTTGGTGTTTTCCTTGGGATTAACTTCAATAGTCTGAGCATCGAAATCAATATCTGCCCAAGTGCAGTTCAAAAGTTCTGCACGTCTCATGCCGGTGGCCAAGGCTACAGTGATTATCAAATCCCATTTGGCAGAGGTTTCAGGGTTCCATTCAAGAGTGTATTCCTTCGCAGCTTTTTGAATCCTTTGGCATTTGGCATCAGTATAAATATTGACCTTTTTCTTGGTGGATTTTGGCATGGCAATATACTGCAAGGGATTCTCATCAAGCTGTTTGCGATTGACCGCCAACTTAAACACCCTCTTTATGTGCCGAAGTTTCTTGGCTATAGTTCCTTTGGTGTTGCCTCGGTCAAGGCATGTCTGAATATACAGTTCACCATGTGCCAATGTGACACTCCCGAAATCAATATTCCCAATTGTCGCAATAAAATCATTCATAGCCGATCTGGTCTCACGCTGAGTACTTTCCCTGATCTGATCACCTGTTCTTGCAAGGCTGTCTTTTGTGAAATCTCTAAGCCTCATAGAACCCGGGGCAATATAGCCCATCTGTAATTCTTTTTCCTTCTGGTCACGCTGCCTTTCAGCCTTCCGACGGTTTGCGTGACCAAGGGTTTGCCATTTTCGTTTCCCATTTTTACCTTCATAACGTAAAAAATAAGTAAATCCATGGCCATCCCATGTTGGCCGTTTATTGAGTTTTACCAGCTGTTTCATAATATCTCCTTTCCGGTGCTGGGTAACTCACACAATCTGATGTGATTGTACAATAACATTGGCCGAAGCGCAAGTGCTATTTTCCAGCACCTGTTTCTTTTTCCATCCATTCCAGAATGGCTTTTTTAGGGTACAAAGCTTTCCTGCATATATGAATTCTGGGTAGCCCACGAAATTTCTTTAGGTGCTCAATGACATTATGATAGTTCCTTGAATTGCTAATCTCAGGTATCCTGAGAAAATGAACAACTTCAGCTTCTGTCATCAACTCAGAATTATTGTCAATCTTTGTTGAAACATGTCCGCATAGATTTTGGCTGTTATCTGAATTCATTAAACACTCTGTATTGTTCGCTGTTTTATTCATCGGAATCTGTGGATTTTAGTCTTATGTACTTGTAGGCTTCGTTTGCAACCAACGCGACTTTAGGCATATTCTCGATATCAAAGCTGTTTGTGTATTTCCAATCTTCGCCTTCTTTGTAAGCCTTGGTGATTGTTACAGAGTAAAACTTGACCGCTTTACCTTCTACTGTTTTGATTTTCACCCAAATGCTTGCTGAAACCGGGCCGCAACTGAATTTCTTTTCTGGCTTTTGCATTGTGATATTCTCCAATCAGATTTTCTTCTGTATTCACAGTGATAGCGGCAGGTTTCATGTCCCAGTTTCATGCTCA
>CAZOPG010000131.1:0-6066 GCA_964581585.1 uncultured Planctomycetaceae bacterium
GGAAAATGCTTAAAATAGGTGATATTAATCTTGATGTGCCTTTTTTTCAGGCTCCGATCAGCGGCTACAGCGACAGGGCTATGCGCACGCTGGCTCAACAGTTCGGCTGTCCGCTGACCTTTGGCGGAGTTATGTTAGATAAAAGCGCATGCTATAAGCCGTTATTCAAAAAGCCGAACTATGTGATAAAGGATTTTGAACATCCGATCGGCGCACAGATTCTTGGCAAAAATGCTGATACAATGGCAAAAGCGGCCAGGGTTTTGCGTGAAGTTGGTTATGATATGATTGATTTGAATTTTGCCTGTCCGGCTCCGAAGGTGCTGAGACGCGGGCGGGGCGGGGCGTTGCTGGATGATCCTGAAGCGGTAATCGATATTTATAGGCGTGTTCGCGATGCTATTGACTGTCCGCTGCTGGTTAAGTTGAGAATCGGGGTTGATAATAGCAGTGAGTCGTGTGAAAATTTCTGGGAGATTTGCGAACGGCTCGGCGAAGAAAAGCCAGATGCGATGACTATACATGGCAGGAACGTAAAGCAAATGTATCGCGGCAAGGCTGACTGTGAAATTGTTGCGGAGATTAAGAGAAAACTGCCGAAAACGACAATAATTGGAAGCGGTGATCTGTTTGAGGCGCATGATGTTGTAGATAAATTCAAAACCAGCGGCATCGACGGTGTTGTTATTGCAAGGGGGGCTATCGGAAATCCTTGGCTGTTCAGGCAGATCGGCGAGGTGCTGGCAGGGGAGAGGGAAGTTTATCAGCCGAGTCTGGTAGAGCAGGGGTTGATCATATTGCGGCATTTTGAACTGCTCAAAGAATTATATGATACGGGGAAATCGATTAGGTATTTTCGTAAATTTCTCGCCAGTTACAGCAAAGGGCATCCACAGGGGAAAAAAGTGAAAATTGATTTTGTAGGATGTAAAAAAGAAGTGCAATTGCGGCAAATGGTTAAAGACTATTATGGCGTTGAATAACTGTGATAAGATTTTGGCAGGCGCATTGTATGTGCATGTTCCGTTCTGCAGGGGGAAGTGCCCCTATTGCGGGTTTTATTCTGAGGCTGCGGGAAAACATGATGTTGGTGAATTGCTCGAAGCTGAAATTGCAGAACTTTGTTCGGCTCCATTGAAATGTCCGCCTGAAACGATCTATATCGGCGGTGGCAGTCCAAGTTGTATTGGGGCTGAAGTGTTGTGTGATTTTCTTGGAAAAATCGTAGCTATTACCGGCTTGGCCGAAGAGTTTACCGTTGAAATCAACCCAGGCCAGGTGGAGGAGGTTTTTCTTAAAAAACTTTATAGCGTTGGTGTTAACCGGCTATCGGTTGGGGCTCAATCGTTTTGTCAGGAAGATTTGGATTTTCTTGGACGAAATTATTCTGTGGAAACTGTTCGGCGAACGGTTGAAAATGCTAAAAAGGCAGGCTTCGCTAATATTAATCTGGATTTGATTTTTGCCGTGCCTGGCTCAGATATAAATCAGTGGCGGCGGAGTCTGGAGGGGGCTATCAGGATTGGGACGCAGCATGTAAGTGCTTATAGTTTGACGTATGAGCGTGGGACAATGCTTGATAATCTCAGGCTTAAAGGCGAAGTTGAGCCGGTATGCGAAGAACTCGACAGACAGATGTATTATCTTGCTGTTGATATGCTCGGTGATGTCGGCATAGAGCAATACGAAATTTCCAATTTTGCAAGGAAGGGTTTTCAATGCAGGGGCAATCTTACATATTGGGGAAATGAGCCTTATGTCGGTATCGGCCCGGCTGCGGCTTCGTATTTTGGCCGAGAGCGGAAAACAAATTTTGCTGATATAAAAAAATACGTTACGGCAATACAGGCTGGAGAAAACACAGCCCAGGAAAAGTATGTATCCGACAGCAAAGAAATGGCGTGCGAGATGGCGGTGCTAAATTTAAGGCAGACAAGCGGAATCGATCTGGAAAGGTTTAATGCTAAAACCGGATTTGACGCTGAACAGTTTTTTGCCGAGCCGATACAAAAGTATACAAAGCAGGGGTTGCTGGAACTAAAGGCGGGACATTTATCGCTAACGAAGCAAGCACTGGCAATTGCTGATACGGTTCTTTGTGAGTTCGCCTCGCCTTAGCGTTTATCATTCTTTTGTTCTTGCAATGTTGGCCTTGCGTGTATATAATTCCGGGTTCCATAATACTATTAAAAACAGGTTTTATTGTGTTTGAATCGTTAACGGAAAAATTTAATTCGGTCTTCAAATCGCTTTCTGGTCGGGCAAGGATTACCGACGCCAATATCTCCGATGCTATGCGGGACGTTCGCAAAGCATTGCTGGAGGCGGATGTTAACTACAATGTGGTTAAGCAATTCTGCAAAGATGTTAAAGATGCCGCTGTCGGCGCGGAGGTTATAAAGAGCCTGCATCCCGGCCAGGTGATGGTCAAGATCGTTAGTGATGAGCTGACTAAGCTGATGGGGCCGGTAGATTCGAAGATTTATTTTGTTTCGCCCGGGCCGACTGTGATTCTGCTGGCAGGTCTGCAGGGTAGCGGCAAAACGACAACGGCCGCGAAGCTTGGTAAATATATTGTCAGTAAAGGTAAACGTCCTCTGCTTGTGGCCGATGACCTGCAGAGACCAGCGGCTATTGAACAGTTAATTACGCTTGGTCAGCAGACCGGCATTGATGTTTTCAGCCGGATGGATACGAAAGATGCTGTCAAAGTCGCCAAGAACGGGATAAAGCACGCGAAAAGCCAGGGGCACGATGTTGTTATTCTTGATACCGCCGGGCGACTGCATGTTGATGAAGAGATGATGGGCGAAATTGCCGATGTGGCAAAGGCAACCAGTCCACATCAGATTTATCTCGTCTGCGATTCGATGACCGGCCAGGATGCTGTCAATTCCGCGAAAGAGTTCAATGAAAGGCTCGAACTTGATGGCGTAATTCTGACAAAGCTTGATGGCGATGCACGTGGCGGGGCGGCTCTGAGTGTCAAAGCCGTTACCGGCAAGCCGATCAAGTTTATCGGTGTTGGTGAAAAGGTTGACAAACTCGAAGAATTCTATCCTGACCGGATGGCCAGTCGAATTCTCGGGATGGGCGATGTCGTTACACTGGTCGAACGTGCCCAGGAACAGTTCGACGCAGTCGAGGCAGAGAAAATGCAGAAGAAGATGGCCAAAGGAAGTTTCGGCTTTGACGATTTTCTAAAGCAGATGCAGACTGTCAAGAAGATGGGCGGAATGGCGGATATGCTCAAAATGCTGCCCGGAATGAGCGGCAAACTGGAGGGGATGGATGTTGATGACGGCCAGCTTGGCAAAATCGAAGCGATGATAAATTCGATGACCATTAAGGAAAGAAAAGACCCTGACTTGATAAGTCCCTCCAGAAGACGCAGAATTGCCGCCGGTTCCGGCACCGCCTCAAATGACGTTTCCGGGCTGGTCAAGACTTTTGAACGAAGCAGGAATATGCTCAAAGCGATGTCGGGCGGAGCGATGGGCGGCTTGAAGTCCCTGTTCAGCGGCGGGGGGATGGACATGCTCAGCTCTGCGATGGCAGCTGGGAAAAAAATAAAACAACGCTCAAAGAGGAAACCTAAACTTAGAAAAAAAAGGGGTAAGATAAAACGGTAACGGAAAAGAAAATCTCGCTGGCAGAGTATCTTGAGAAGTTGGCATTTTGTGTTGATGATGAGTACGGCCGGCAGATTCGGCAGAGATTTGCCGACAACAGCGGCTCTGCCGAACTGGCGATGCTGGCCAGCCCCACCAGCGATGAGCTGGGGCAATTGCAAAAAGCGGTAGCCATAATGACGCCAAGCGAAAAAGAAAATGCTGAAAACCTAACTGATGAACAGGTAACAAAAATTGCCGAAGATGCCAAAATAAACCCCGCACTATTAGCGATATTCATTAATGGCTATGTTTTGCATTGCAGAAATGGGGTTCAGTAAAAAATAAATATTAAAATGCAAAACTGCCGAGCCGCTTCGTGGGTTTTTTTATGTTTTTCTAACGCAGAGATTGCGGAGGACGCAGAGGAAAATTGAAAGTTAAACTAGAAAAATGAAAAACCACATAAGAGGGGTTTTGTTTATGAGATTAACAGCAAGAGCAGTTTTAATAAATAATAACACACAAAAAATATTATTGATAAAATACCTAGATAGGGAATCAATATCAACGACTAATTTTACAAATGGATTATGGGTAACTCCAGGAGGAGGTCTTGAAAAAGGTGAGGTATTTGAGGACGCGTTAAAAAGAGAAATTTACGAAGAAACAGGCATTAAAACGCTTGAAATTTCAAACTGTGTTATGGGGCGAAATATATTTTTAAATATTGCAGATATTGATAAAAATAACTTTTATGAAAGATATTACATTGTTAAAACGGATGAAACTAAGATAAAATCCAAAAAATTATCAAAACAAGAAGAAAACTTTATAAAAGAATACAAATGGTGGGATCCTGAAGAAATTAAAAAGACAAAAGAAACTATATTACCGAAGAGTCTATTGGAAAACCTTGATACAATTTTATCAAATATAAAAAACCCGATTGATATAACAGATCTTCAAGAAATATTAACTGAATAGGGGTCATCCCATTTTAGTTTTATTTTTTTGCTCCTTTGTCGTAATCCGCCAGGGGTTCACGATTCTTCCATTTACATAGCCATTTATCAAACAGTTGTTTTTGTCCCGTTCGGCGGGCCTGTGTCAGAGGAATGATGCTATCTCTTCGCCACTGTGTGATTTCAGTGGCAATTTTAATACCTAAATTGTCCGGCACCTGTTTCGGTGCTAATTCATTTGGATCATCCTGCAAATTGTAAACCGCCACAAGATTATTTGTGGGGTCATATATATATTTCTTATTACCCAGTATATCGCCGGCCGGGCCTTGATTTATCCACGTTGAAAAGTATATTTTTCTGTCCTTAGCAGCAGGGGCTTTTAGTATATCGATTCCATCAAACTGAGCAGATTCTATATCAAAGCCCAGCAAAGACAGATATGACGGCAAACAATCTTTGTACTCTCCTGTAATCTCTCGTAATAACGACTGTAAAACTCTTTAAATAACGTTTTGCCGCCGATTATCACAGGTTTTGGGCTATCTATGTACCAACCGAGCCTGTCGTGTTATCCAGAAACGAACTGGCATGAAAAAGACTAAATGACCTGCCCACGAGCCGTTAAACATAACGTTGGGTGTGAAATAAACTTGGGTCGTATTAGCGGATGTTTTGTATTTCAGCTAATGCTTTTTCGCAAACGTCTTTACCGATTATTCCATCACGATACAATTTTTCGATATTCGCAGCAATCGTCCGGCAGCCATTCGGCAATGGTGTTTGTCGTTCATAAATATCCCGGCCTTCAGCAATTGCTTTTCGCATTTCATTGTCTGGGATCAATACACCATAAGCTGCAACTCGACCCTTGCCATCTGCTCTTGGCAAAAGCCTTTGAGCGCAAACAGCGGTGAGTATCTGAGCCAAATGTCTCCTGAAGCGAGGCATATCCTCGTCAGAAAAAATGTCGCCCAATCTTTGTATGGCCCCTTCCGGGGAATCAGCGTGTAATTGTGTCAAAACGAGATGGCCGGCCAGCGCCGCGGTCATACATGCTCGTATTTCTTCAGGCGATCTCAATTCGCCAATCATTAACACATCCGGGTCCTGGTATATTGTGGCTGAAATTGCCGAGACCATATCGGGGGCATCAACTCCTACTTCACGTTGCTGAATCAAAGCCTTTTTGGGCGTAAGGTAATAGTTGACATAGCATTCGCAGGTACATATATGGCAAGGCTTATTTACGTTAATATTATCAAGCACGCTAAACATCGAAGTAGTTTTGCCGCAGCCAGTCGGGCCGGAAAACAGAACTAATCCATTTGGTGCCATTGCTGCCTGAACCATCTCTTTTGGTATCTTCAACTGTTCAATATCCGGGAGATATTTTGGCTGAAAACCCACAACGATAGAGAGATTGCCCCCAGCTTTTGCTACACACATACGCCCGGCAATAACGCCCTCAAGTTGACATGGAGTGGTCA
>CAZOPG010000132.1:0-6043 GCA_964581585.1 uncultured Planctomycetaceae bacterium
CTTTTTCGTTTTCGACTATGACAGCAATTCTGTCAGCTACTGTACGCTATAAAAAGATGAGAAAACAACTTGCTGATATTATACCTGCCCATATGCCCGCTGATCCCAGAGGCTATACAGGATTTACCGTATATCTTGAGTATCAGTTTACCTTATGCCAAAAATAGCAATTACCTGATTTACCGAAATACTTTTCTTGATACAATACCAGCCGGAAGTCTTGGTTTGACGTAAGAATTCAAAGCTTTAAGAAAGGGGAAAAAATGGAAAATATCTTGAATACGATTTATGGGTACTTAGCCACGTATGGATTACAAGTGATCGCTGCCGTTATAATCTTTGTTGTAGGACGCTGGATAGCGAGACTGATTGCAAAGCTGGTTGGCAAATTGATGACCAAAGCCAACGTCGACAAAATTCTGGCCAATTTTATCCAGAAGTTGTGCTATGTCGCCTTGATGCTGTTTGTCATAATAGCAGCAGTGAACAAGCTGGGCATAGCAACGACTTCGTTAGCCGTAGTTATTGGTGCGGCAGGTTTGGCTATTGCCTTTGCTTTACAGGGTTCTTTGGGCAATTTTGCAGCTGGGTTTATGTTGATTCTTTTCAAACCATTCAGGGTCGATGATTTCGTGGAAGTTGCTGGTAAAACAGGAGTTGTAAAAGAAATTCAGATTTTCAATACGATACTTAACTCTCCCGACAATCTCAGGATTATTGTTCCCAATGGGCAGATTACCAGCGGAAGCATTGTCAACTACACTGTCAATGGTACCAGACGTGTCGATCTCGTCGCAAGCGTTTCATACGAAGATGACCTACAAAAAACCAAGCAGATTCTCGAGCATATTGTATTTGATGACAATAGGGTTCTCCAGGATCCCAAACCTACAATTGCGGTTTCAGAGCTTGGTGACAGCAGCGTTAATTTTGTGGTCAGACCATGGGTTAAAGTGGCCGATTACTGGAACGTTTACTTTGACTTGACAGAAAAAATCAAGCTCACCCTGGATCAAAACAGTATATCGATACCTTACCCTCAGCGGGACGTTCACGTCAAAGATGGCAGAAGCAAAGAACTTGTTGGCGTTGGGGCACAATCAGGAAGTATCCACCACGGCCATTAAACACCTTCTGGTGTTCTGTGAGTTCAAGGAAAACCCGAAATAACGCTTTACGAGCTTGCACTGTCATTGCAAGCTTATCGCTAAATATAACTCAAAACAAATTACCCAAAATGTCACCGACAAGTTTATGCTGCAAATTAAGGATGCCTGTAGTTTATGCAAAGAAACAAACAACTTTTTGGGATACTATATCGCACATAATCTGGAGCTGGCCGGTGTTAATATCATGGACCTTGACAACATCGGCATACTTATGCTCTTCGGGTAAAAAGTCGGTTAATAAATTTGGCATTTCTGTGAGCTTGTCCCTGTTGAATGTTACGCTTTCTTTTTGTGGGAAAAGAGCTATATAAAAGATGTCACTCTCAACTAGGTCCTGGAAGAAGTGTGTGCCGAACGAAAGCTCTGGCATGAGGTTGCCTCCTTCGTAAGCTATCTCGGCAAGTACCGTTATCTTGTTGATCTCGGCAAAGTTAACTGGAACGCCTAAACTTGGCGTGGTAGTGCCCCATCTGCCAGGACCTAACAAGATGGTCGGAGTGGTTTCTTTATTTGTTATCTGTCTATTCAGTTTTCCTACCAGCCTTGCGATGCTATATTTTTGCGAAATAGGCATTTCTACATATGCTTGCGGGTCGACGTAGATAATTCTTTTTATCGGCTGAGAGATACTGCCTCCCATGGTGTAACCTTTGGAAGCAAAAAGAATTTTTTCCGATTTAATGTTTTCGGGAAGATGTACGCTGGCTTTTAAGCCTTTGGTTTGCAGCGGTCGGCATTGAACTAAATTGATCTTGAACGCATCGTTGTCAGTGAAGTTTAACGTGAATTCTATGTCGACTGGGTATTGATAATAATTTTCCAGAGTTTTTAGTATCCTCTGCATTATTTCTGTAAAGTCTGTGTCTGATAGAAGTTTTTTGAATGTCAGGAGCCAGTGCTTTTTAGCCTCCATGCCAAGCTCTTTCATCTTTTGTTCGATATGCGGGTCCGACTCGGCGATTAAGTCCAGGTTTATCTGGAGTTCGTCATTCAGCAGTTCGTTCACATTAACGGTTCGTAAACAATTTTCGTTGGTATCGAGGATATCGGCGTTGTGCTGTGAAAATTTTGTTTGGCCATCTTTGTCGGCATACGGGCGTAATAGCGGCTGGTCCAAAGCTATTGTTTGCGGGTAATCGTCCTCAACACGGTCTACCGCTCGGGTGCCCAGGCCAAAGACGAGTCTCAGCATGCCGGCCTTGGGGTCAAGTTCAGGCTTCCATACAAAAGTATTATGCGAGACGCCTACGCCGGCCAGGTCGGGGAAAAAGTAGCTCTTCTTGTAGGAACCTGACACCCGTTGTACGAGCAGTGCCATTTGTTCATCCTGCTGGTCAAGGCCCCGCTGCAAACGATATGCAAGTGCGCTTTCATCCATTGTGCTTGCATAAACTCTCCTTACAGCCTCTTCGAATTCAGAGTATCGCTGCTGGGGATCACCCTGATTTACGAGAAACAGGCTTTCATATTTTCCAGCAAACGCATTGCCAAACGAATCTTCCAGCAGACTACTTGAACGAACAATGATCGGTGATTGGCCAAAATATTCTATTATCTCCTGGAACCGCTCACGAACCTGGTCAGGGAATTTGCCTCGCAGGAGGTTTTCTTTCATTTCGGGTGCAACGTCAAAGTAGCCCCCTTTAGTTTTCTGCCTCATAAGCAGTTTCCACCAGCCATTTTCAACTATGTAGCTGTAAAAAACGTCTGAGCCAACATAGAATGAATCGTGGGGTTCGGTGTATTGATCCCAATCGAATGACTTATCATTGGCTAAGATTTTCTGAGCCAGTAACATTCCAGCAGCCTTGCCGCCAATGAAGCCACTGCCAATTAACCTGCTCTTGATATTTATCAAATCCTCAAGAGAGAAACTGTTTTGAGCGAGTTGTGAAATTCTTTTTTCTCGTCCAATCATTATTCTGCAAAGCTCTTGAACCAGTTCTTGAGCATCTTTTGAGTCTGCCGGTGCTTTCGTTAAACTGTCGGCTTTCATGAACAAGCGGTCCCAGTGGTCCAGGAATCTAGCTGAACCATTCGGGCTTTTCTGGGAAATGTGGCTCAAAAGTTTACTCGCATCGATACTGCTTATTACAGGTGAAAATTTCTCGCCTTGTTTCAAGTGAGGCAAAAACATTGTGGGTGAATAGCGTTTCCATACTTTCAATGGATGGACGTAAAAGTTTCCATCAAAATCATAAACATCCAACAGTAGCTGGGTTGTTTCGCGAATACGAGCGACGGTTTGGAAAGAATGATAATTTCGCAATATGGCGAAGTAGGCAATTGTGTCCAACTCAAAAAGATATGGGCATGTAACCATAAAGAAATTACCGACCATCAAATCAGTCGCCCAGGCACTTAATAAGTCAGAAAGGCAATCAAATACATAATATGCCTCAGTTCCCTCCTGAGAGATTATAGCGTGAACCTGTGTGGAAAAACTTTCGAACCCACCCTTTGCGTCAAGCTGATATACTGTTACATCCGGCTGATTTTCGATAAGGGGTTTATGCTGGGCAAACCTCATATAAACAATATTTCGCTTATCGGCCAAGGCTTTTTTTATGTATGGTGTAACAAAGTGGCTATAGTCTTCAATGCTATCCACCTGCCAAACGACATTGTCGCCTTTTTTTAAATCACAGAGTATCTTATCCAGACCCTTAAGGCCTGTACTTGCCCAAGCTGTCATGAATTAACCTTTCTTTTTATAGTATCTTTTGTAATCAATGCCTAATTCTTTAACTTTGTAACGTATGATCCTTGCTGTCGTTTTTAGATCGCGGGCAATTGCTGCCAGATTGCCGTTGGAGCGTTTAATCGCATCGATGATCAGATCACGTTCAAACAAATTAATCCTTTCTTTTAGCGAGCCGGTGCCGATGGTGCCCGTTGCGTCTGATGTCTGCAAAGTTGGTGGCAGGTGATGTCCATGAATAACGCCGTCACTGCTTAAGAGCACCGCCCTTTCGATGCAGTTTTCAAGCTCGCGTACATTGCCTGGCCAATGATATGAGACCATCATATTGATTGCTGGTGTGCTGATTCGTCGAATGTCTTTGTTCATCTTTTTAGCGTACTGTTCCATGAAAAAATCCGTTAACAGCAGGATGTCATCCTTACGGTCACGCAATGGAGGCAGCAAAATCGGAAACACATTTATTCTATAGTAAAGGTCCTGCCGAAAAGTTCCCTTAGCTAAAGCTTTTTCCAGATCACGGTTTGTAGCTGTGATAATCCTGGCATTTGTTTTCAATGTCCGATTACTTCCGACTCGTTCGAATTCTTTTTCCTGAAGGACACGAAGCAGTTTCACCTGAATAGTGGAAGAAAAATCGCCTATCTCGTCAAGGAATATAGTGCCATTGTTTGCCTCCTCAAGCCGACCTTTTCGAGTTTGTATTGCTCCGGTAAAAGCACCTTTTTCATGGCCGAACAATTCACTTTCAAGCAGGTTTTCGTTCAGGGCGGCACAGTTGATCTTCACGAAGGGCCCATCAATCTTTGTGCTGGAAAAATGAATAGCATGGGCGACCAATTCCTTTCCTGTGCCGGATTCGCCGCGTATGAGTACCGTTGTATCACTACAAGCAACCTGGTGTATTTGATGATAAACATCGCGCATAGCGTTGGAGTTGCCTATTATATTTTCGGGGCGAAACCTTCCCTCTAATTCGTGACGTAATCGCAGGTTTTCGTCTTCAAGTTTTTGGCGACCGATCGCGACTTCACGACGAGCTCTTAAATCGTTTGCTATCATACTTGCCACAATGCTTAGTATCCGCATTTCCGCGTCCAGCGACGCAGTTTCTTCAAAAGGTCTATCAATTGAAATCGTTCCAATTACGTCATTGTCAATTGAAATGGGAGCGCAAATAAAGCTCAAATCCTGCTTTGTAACATTCCATCTTTCGAAACGATTCAAAAACAAGGGCTCCTGGGAAACCTTTGGAACAATCATTGGATTGCCGGTTTGCATGACCCTGCCCGTTACACCTTCTCCGATTCGATATGTAACTCTTCGAGTTTGTTCCTGTGAAAGATCGTGAGCGGCTTCAATTCTAATTTCGTTGCCGTCCAGTGATAGAAGCGTGATTATCCCCCTGAACAGACCAAGCTCTTTGTCCAGTATATTTAAAACTGAGGTGAGAGCTTCTTGCTGGCGTGTGCCAGCAGCTAATATTTGACTAACCTTGTACAGGGTTTCGAGCTGTGATGTCGGACACATAGCATCCGTTCCACTATCTTGCAAAAATGTCGTTTTCTTGGTCATTTCAAAATCCCTGTTATTTGTCAATACGACATAATTGTAACATAATGTTATGCCATTGCAAAATATTTTTTCTAAATATATATTACAAATCATCAGGTTTAGATTGTATCTCCTTTGTTAGAAAGCTATTACGAGAAGTAAGTGACGTAATGGCAAAATCACACGCTCCTAGCGATTCATTCTGCAAAATGCGACAATTTTGCAATAATTACATGAAGAGTTACAATTTTGTCACGCACAATTTATTCTTCAACGCCTGACATATTCGCTTATCCTATTGCTAAACAAAGACTTACCATTTTATTATTATTTTGGCACGGGCATTGCTTATATAAAATATGCGGTAACGTTAGTGAACACTGATAAGGAACCAAGAAAATGAAGAAAAGAAAAATCTTAGTCTTGGCTTTGGTCACACTGTTCTCGGTGCCTGCATTTGCAGAATCAGATGCGGCAGGGGAATCTTTGGGAAGTATAATGAGTTTGACGCAGGGCTTGGATACTGTCTGGGTGTTATTAGGAGCCTTTCTGGTCTTCTTTATGCAGGCCGGGTTTGGTATGGGTTCAACGCGGGCTCAACCCTTTCTGTTGGTGATGG
>CAZOPG010000133.1:0-6018 GCA_964581585.1 uncultured Planctomycetaceae bacterium
TATATTGATGGAGGCAAAGTTATACAGAGCTTCTTGAGAAAAGACCTCATCGATAAACTGATTATTACACGAATTCCGATTCTGCTTGGAGATGGAATACCACTGTTTGACAAAATCGATGGCCAAATGAAATTCAAGCATGTCAAAACAGAGACATACAATAATATGCTCGTAAAGAGTTCCTACAGTAGAGACTCCCTCACAGTCGTGGCTCTGTTGGGCTAATGCACAAAGATCAAGTTGAATTGGCATTAGTAATTTTAGTCCCTTAAACATTCTTAAAATAACAACTAACGTTTGCCGCCTTCGAGACTTTCAGATTCATAAGGCTCCATGCTTATTAGCTGGCTTGTCATTCCACCATCGACGAGGAAATTCGTGCCAGTAACGTACGAGGCCTCATCACTTGCAAGAAACACCGCTGCAGATGCAACTTCGGCTGGGGTTCCCACACGACCGGCTGGAATGTTTGACTTCCAGAAAGACAGGCACTTCTCCAAATCCGGAGCGGCGTTTTTGATATCTGTCCAGATTTGTGTGTCAATAAGGCCAGGCGACAGCACATTAACACGGATATTTCTTGAAGCAAATTCCACCGCCATTGATTTAGTCAGCCCGACCATTCCCCATTTAGCGGCATCGTAAGGCCCGGCACCGGGCATACACTGCATGGAATGAACCGTGCCAATGTTGATGATCGATCCTTTTTTAGCTTTTAACATATAATCGATGGCATAGCGTGAGCACAAATATGTCCCTCGCAAATCGCTGTTGATCACCCTGTCCCAGTCGGCGGTTTCCAACTGCTCAAACGGCTTCACAAAATTAACGCCTGCATTGTTAACCAATATGTCAATTCGTCCAAACTTTTCAATGGTTGTATCGATCAGGTTTTTTACATCATCCTCTATGGAAATATCACATTTCACAAAAATCGCATCCCTGCCCTGCGAAACAATGTCGTCAATCACAGGCTGGCCATTGCTGCTCCTGCGAGAAGCTCCGACAACTTTTGCGCCTTCCTTTGCAAAAGCCTCTGCCATTGCTTTTCCGATGCCGGCACCGGAGCCGGTGATAATCGCAACCTTGTCTTTTAATCTCATTTTCAGGCCTTTCTATTTCTGTTTTTTATATTGTTGAATCACGGAGCTTCGCTTATTGGTCAAATTTATTGGAAATCCTGTTTCTTTTAAATGTTCACCGCTGAAAGTCTGTTTCCGGCCCGTATAAGGATCAGTGAACTCATAGTCCTTATCCGGCTGTAACCAGCGAAGTTTTGGAGAGCAGGCTGCTTCATCACCCAGGCATCTGAAAACAATAATCACGCCTTCTCCTTTTTCCGGATCATGCCACTGCCAGCCATCCCAATCTTCCAGCGTATATGGATAGGGGAAAAGCGGCGAGAAGTTTTTCATCAGGAGATGACGGAATTGCTTGAACACCTCGACATGCTGTTTGGCATCGTTGATTCGTTTCTCGGGCCACTCAGAAAGTTTCTCCGTGAATCCCAATGTTCCGCCCATCAGACAATGATAAGCGTAAGCCGAATAATCCGCCTTCTCGTTTTGAAGACAGAGTTCATGGTTCAGATAGTTGCCTGGAAAGATTAGATTGATTCGCATATCGCTTCGTATCAGGTCCGGATGCTCGGTTTGATCGTTGCACCAGAATGTATGCGATCTTTTCAGACATGACAGATCCATTCGTCTCCCTCCATTGGAACATCCCTTAAAAAGTAAAGTAGGATGCTCACGATGCAGGTGGTCCCAGAACCGCATCAATCCTTCGTAGTGACGAATTTTCAGTATTCCTTTACGCCCTGCCAGCTCTGGATAATCTTCGCATCCTACGCCGGTATCGAACATAAACCATCGGATGTTGTTTTCCCTGATCAAGCGGTCAAATATTTCGATAAACCAGGCCACTGCTTCAGGGTTGCCGAAATTCACAAGATTGTTAAGCCGGGAATTGTCCTCGGCAAAGATTATCCACTCCGGATGGTTCCTGGCCAGGTCGGACTGGCTATCACAGCGTGTCGGCTCAACCCACAATCCGAACCCCATGCCTTTTTCGCTAACGTGATCAGAGAGTGGTTTGAGCCCGTTGGGATACTTTGTCGGTTCAGTATTGTCCCAGTTGCCGGTTCCCTGAAAATGAGAACCATTCTTCAGCGGCGAACCTTTGTACCAGCCGGCATCCTGCACAAAATATTCACAGCCGATTTGTGAGGCAAAATCTGACTGCTCACGCATCAGCGGTTCTGTGCAATTCTGGTTTAAGCCAAACCAATGGTCGTAGAACACCGGCGGAACAACCGCTTGGCCATTCAATTTGGGTACATAATAATTGACTATGGTACGACGCAAAGCATTGCAACCCTCGATCCAGTCGCCTTTATAAAAGCCAATCAATGCACCTGGCATTGGAATAGATTCGCCAGGGGCTAAACGCAGATCCAACGAGCAAAGGCCGGTTTGGCATTGAACTTTTTCGCCGCCAGCTGCACGCCCCACCGACGCGTTCCAATCGCCTGGCCATTCCAATGCGAAAAACAACCCGCCCTGCTCTTTGCCTATCTGTACCACCTGGTACGGTATTTCCTTTTCGCTGGAAAATCCCTGCCAGGTCATACCTCCACCCGCCCAGGCGGATGAGGAGGAATTGGCAAGCCAGGCAATAAGTTCATGCTTCTTGACGGAAAAAGAAAAATCCAGGGGAGGATATGACGCATCGCCAAGACCGCCGGTAAATGTGTAGGTAAAAGCACGCTCGTCACGCTTCAGATGGAGCGATTGAGAAAACGGCAATATGCTTTTGATCGCAGGCGATGGTTTGTCGAGTGTATTTTTAATACGCCCGGAGAACGCCAGTGCATTTTTGGCTGGAAAGATCGTGTGGGTTGTTTCAATCTCAAGTCCTGCCAGATCATAAACGCTTTGAATGATTGTTGTTCCATCAGGAGCGGCTTTCGTGGATGAACGTAACAACTGCATCTGTCGATTTGCTTCCGCCTCTATTTTGACAGCGAATCCCGGCTCCGGTTCCAATCGATCCAAAATAAATGATAAGCATTCATTTAACGGTAATGAGTTTAGGTGTATCATTGGTATTTCATCCTCCTATTGTAAATATTGGTCTTATAGCTTCAAGGCTTTCCAGTATCCTAAAGGCTTCGTTCCATTGTTCAAGCTTGAATGTGTGAGTTATAAGCGGCAAAGTGGAAACTTTTTTTTCAGCAAGATAGTTTAAGCCTTTTTGCCAATCGGCGTTAAGCGAACTATAGCAGAAATAAAGTGTCGCCCCTTTAGCTATAAGTTTGTCCCAGTTGACAGGTATTTCGTCTTTGCCGGTTATGCCGGATATTGCCATTCTGCCGGTTCTTTTTAGTAGCTCCAGACCTGCCTTAATTGCCGCCGGACTGCCTGAGGCCTCGACAACGACGTCAACTCCCACACCATCGGTCATCTCCATTACTTTTTCAGTCAGGTTTTCCTTTTCGACATTGAGTGTTTCAAAGCCTAATTCTTGTGCACATTTGAACCTGGTCTTTTCGTCTCTGCCTGTGCCAACTAGGAGCACAGTTTTTGCACCCTCAGCTCTGGCTACCTGTGCCGCCAGTAGACCTATTGCGCCTGCTCCAAAGACCACTACTGAGTCGCCTTTATTTATGCCACACCTGTTTGCGACAGCATGAGTGGCAACAGCAAGTGGCTCCATTAAAGCGGCCTGCTTCATGGAAACATTTTCAGGTATCTTGTGAATCAGATTTTTTGGGAGTTTTACATAATCTGCAAAGCAGCCATCGGAATGAATTCCCATAGCTCTTTTTTGCGGACATAAATTTGGATTGCCCAAAATACAAACGCCGCATTTTCCACAAGCGAATGGATTGTTGGCTGAGACAACTCTATCACCTTTTTTAAGCCCTTCAACTTCGGCTCCGATCTCTTCAATGATTCCACTGAACTCATGGCCCAGAACGAAAGGCGGGGAATTGGCGAAACGGTCATATTCAAGATGGACATCAGTTCCGCATACACAGGCGGTGTGAACCTTTATCAGCACTTCAGATTTACTAATAATCGGCACTGGCCTGTCTTTAAGTTCGATATTGCCTTTACCAGATGCGGTTTTCACTAATGCTTTCATCAATTATCCTTTCGAGTTTTCATAATCGGCAGCATTCTCGCAGCATTTTTTAGTATAGCAACAGAAGGATTTTGAGCAACAATTTTTAAGGCCTTTTCAAAAGCCAGCTGAGGTGTTTGGGCCCACATAAGCCTGGCTTTTTCAGCATCTTCTTTTGAAATTCCAGTTGACACAAGAATTACTTTTGCCTTTTCCACCGCAACAGTACTAACCTGTATCATATGAACACCCACAACTTTGTGAGATATCTTGCCGCAATTGACAAGATTCTTAATGTTTTCTATTGATGTGTATCCGAATTCGAGAATCTCGCCATGAGTTTGGCTAAAACCCTCATAACAAGGCGATACTATAATAACAACACCGCCTTTTTTCACAACTATTCCCGCCGTATCGAGAGCCTTGTTTACCTGCCAGAATTCAATATCAAACGGGTAGCCGTCAGCTATTACGATATCATATTCCTTTTCAAACTCAACGCCGTGAACATCTTTCGCCATTTTGCAACCAGCCATGTGGGCCTCTGTCATATCTCCGGCAACGGCGGCGACGATTTCCTGCTCAGCATTCATAATCACATTGACGATAAAGTCCAGGCCTGCTTTTCGAGCCAGTGAATCGATAGACGCTCTTATAGGATTGTCCGCCATGCCGAGTATTTCATTATGAGATACATCCACTCTCGTCCAGTGCATCTGGCTGTTTGTCTCTTCGCCGCAGACCCCAGGCACAAGAATTTTTCCCCCGCCGGTGAAACCACAAACTTCAATTGGCATAATAGCTCCAAGGCCAATTACGATATCAGCTTCGCTAACCTTCTTATTGATCCACACGGGCACTGCCTGTTTTGTTTCGCCTATGAATTCCATCGCTTCAGGGTCGTCCCAGTTGTGGTTATGCACTTTGAATCTTTCTACAATATCGGCGCCAAGTTTTTGTGCCATCTCATCTTTTGTCATTGCCCGATGAGTGCCAAGAGCCATCATGAATTCAATGTTGTGATTTTTGAGACCAGCCTTGTAAAGTTCATCGAGCACGGCACCGACAAAGTCACAAACCGGTGTCGGACGATGGATATCGTCACTGACGATCAACACTTTTTCCCGTTTTTTTGCTAATTCGCTAAGCCTTCCAGAACCAATCGGCTGCTTTAGAGCATTAAAAACAACTTCGGATGGATTCAGTGGTGCCGTCGTTTTCGGCAGGTCAAACAATTGTGCGTCAAAATCTTCGGCTATGGCAAGTTTTTCGACGTTTTTGTACGGAAAATTTATTATCATAGAAAAAATCCTTTAACAAAGTAGCATGCAGAGGTTTCTTCTTAATCCATAACCAGTCCGCCGTTTACATCAAGGATTTCTCCGGTGATGTATTTGGCTTTGTCAGAGGCGAGGAAGAGAATCGCTTCAGCGATATCAGCTGGCTGCGCATATTCTTTGAACGGAATCCTGACGGCAAAGGCGTCGTTTGTCTCTTCGCCCCAGGCATCTGTCATTTCAGTTTTTGTAGGGCCAGGACAAACTGAATTAACATTAATCTTATAAGGAGCAGATTGTAAGGCTAAGCTTTTGGTAAAACATATAACACCAGCCTTGCTTGCCGCATAATGTGCGCCCGCCGCAAGCCCGCCTATCTTGCCCGCTGCCGATGCGATACTGATAATTTTCCCACTCTTTTTGGCTTTCATATGGCGAAAAACTTCCCTGCTGAATAAAAACACACTTCGCAGGTTTACAGCCATGATGCGATCCCAGTCAGCCGCTTCAATTTCGAGAATGGGTATCATTTTACATATTGCCGCACCGTTGACCAAAACATCTATTTTGCCGAATTTTCAGATGGTTGATTGCAAAACCTATATGACCTGTT
>CAZOPG010000134.1:0-6011 GCA_964581585.1 uncultured Planctomycetaceae bacterium
TTTCTAAAGGAATATATACTGTATGTGTTTTGCCGTTGACAGATACTGTCAATTGATGTGCCGTATGATTACCTTTTTGAGCTGTAACAAGTGAACCTCTCGTAAATGGTCCAGCTACAGCCAGTTTATGCATCAAGGCGTCACGTTTTTTTATTAATCTACTTGTTGTTATTGTGCTTTTTTTAGCCATAATTTTACTCCTATATAAAAACTAAGTTAACTAGCTTAGTATTATAGCATAAAAAAAACGCATTGCGACAAAAAAAATACTTTTTATGCATTTTTTTGACTATTTGCGTAAAACAATCTATCTAAAAAGCCTTTTATTTATTGAAGCAGATAAACATGTCAAGTTGGTGAAAATAGTGCGACAAAAAAATCATTCTTTGTTACTGGTTACTTTGTATTTGTTATTTCTATTTTTCTTTAGACACACAAATTGGGACGGTCTACTTTCTTTTTAACGACACGCATGAACCTCGCGGCGTTAGCCGTGTAGTGTTCCATGCGCTGGTTCGCTCCTGTTTCTCTATTGTATTCGCTGTGCCTCTGCACGAAGTAATCATTCAACTCAACCTATATCCATAATAGAGCGAAGGTTATTTCTCATGGCCTTAATTGTGCACCATGAAGACCTTTTGGGAAACGGGATGCGTCTCGTCTCTCGAAACTGGCACCCCAGTTTGTGATTGAATGTTCTGCGCGCGGTCAGAAACTGTCCCCAAAAACCGTAATGTCCCAGTATGTCATAGTCTGGAAGGCTCATGTGTTCCATCCATTCCTGCGGAAAGAGCTTTAGCCAACGGGCATATGAATTCATCCATGTGCCGGTGCCAATTTCCGTCACTTGGAATTTGTCTTCGCACTGTTTCATCAAATCCATAAAACAACGCGGGAAATAAAGTGGATCATCAAAGGGCGACGCGGGACAACAGGCGTTGGCGATATGAAATCCGATACGCTGGGGGCAGTCCGGGGTTGGCTCCAGATTGTATCTCAAACTCCCGCACTGATAATGCGCCAAGTCTACCTTGTTGCGGATATCGAGAAGGTCTCGTTCGACTCTTGGAGACAGATACGGCATTAGGAAGGCAACAGCTTCATCTTCAAAACTGTGCGCCGAACCGTCTTGCCGATTGCGGGCATGAATGCCTTCCAAAATGTTCAGCAGATCACGCCATTCTGGAGAATCGGATTTGTCTTTTGATCCGTCGATATAATTGGAGTTTAAGGATGTTCTTCGCCAAATATCCGTCCGATTTAGAATTGTATCGGTGAACGTTTCTTCCGGGTGTTCATCAATTGAACGCCAGGTGAACCACAACATCAGCCGGACACTTGACACCAGATAATCTAAATGTTCCACCGGGCTTATTTCATTAGGCATAGTCAGTTCCTTTATCACAATTTACTACAACTAGGGATAGATAATAATGCAATTTTGATAGAATTGCGTGAAGCGAACGTTAGAGTCACACTTTTCGTGACGCGACAGCGGCACGGAATAGTGGGGGACTCATTTTTTGAGAATGGTTTTTATATCACTATTCTCTTGATTTATTTTCCTTTGCCAGATGTGGCAAAGCCTATCAATTTTTTTTGTATCCAGGAAATTCTGCCATGACTAATGCCAAGTTCAATTCATTTCGCTTATTCCGTCCAGCGTGATCCTCGTTTTACGTCATAGTAGAAGTGGGCGAGGGATGTCTGCACGTACGGTCCAAGCCACAGGAAGCCAATGCCCAGCGTCAGAATGCAGAGGAGAGCCCAGCCAAAAAAGCGCCAGTAGAGGTAGAAAAGTTTCCATTTATTGCCACGCATCATTTCCTTACTTCTCCTAATCGCTTCACTGGCTTTCACGGAGGGATCATCCGCGATAATGAAGTACGTCATTGAGTAAGCATACGTGGCTATGATGCCCGGGATGATGAGCAGGAGGGTCCAAAGGAAAATGAACATGGACATAAAGAAGTTGGCGCCCAGTGCTGTCCAAAACCTGCTAAATCCGTAAAACAATTTGCTGACGTCTGTTTCGGAGCGGCGAGCAATCGAGAGAAAGACAAGATAGAAGCCTACAGCCATAGGCCCAGATATGATCATGCAGACGAGTGACCCAACAAGAGGTATGAATTCTGATAATTCGGCCAATTTTGATAATGATGACAATTCTGATACGCCCGTGGTAAAAATCAGGTATAGCAACATGACCACTACTCCAAGCCCCCAGTGATTACTGAGAGATTCTCGTGCCAATCGCATGAGATCACGGTTGTGGGTGCTACCGCTATTTCGATACATCTCTGGCGATTCCACAAAGATGTTTTCGACAGACGATGCGGGTACCCACTTGTTGTCTCCAAAGGTGGGGCTCCAAACTAGGTCATCTGGTGTAATCTCACCTTGCTGTGCAAGGCGACAAAGCTCTGCGTAATCAACAGGGCCGAACTGCTGTCCTTTATTCGTATAGTGCCATTGCATAGCGTCTCCTCTTTCTTTTAGTAATCCTAACGTTTCAAATGAACCGCTTCGTATTCGCCGCAGAGCGAAGCAGCGCGACTAACACGAAGTCGTGTTCGATTTGGGTTATTGGCACTGATTGTATTGAACTCTTCAGTTCGAGAGAAGATTTGGCTCAATTTGAAAAGACTTAGGCATCCGCTTGTAGTCAATGTCGTTTAGTCTCACTGTCTCCCATTCGAAATCACTGAACCAAGACTCCTCTTCCTGTCGAGCGTAGGCTTGAAACACGCGTATCACAGCGTCAATATCCACTTTGTTTTTGGCTCGGTAATGTATATCCAGCGACCCCATCTCACACTCAAGAAAGAAACCCTTCTCTTCACTACCCTTCGTTGTAACATAATCATATGGTCCCCGAGATATAGTGGCCCAGGATTCGCTCTTCGAGAACAGTGTCCGTAGTGCAGTGTCAATATCACCAATAGAAGGGCCATGGACTATGCTGCGATCATCGGTAAGTAATAGTTGTAATCTTGCCATCTGATGTGTCTCCTTGTTGTTCTAACGTTTAGATGGGGCGCGAGTTTACGAGTCGCCTCCATCTGATTGTTAAAATTATTTTTTGTTATTTGCCTGCCTGTGCGTTGAATGTCTGTCGTCTATTCACTTGACCAGTCACATGGATAAGTCACGTAAATATGCTTCACTCTATCGCGCACTGTGAATTTCTGTCGAGCCCCGGCACGAAGATACGCGAAATCGCCCGCTTGGTACTTTTCAACAACGCCATCTGAGTCTATCTCTATCTCGCCTTCGAGAACATACAGGACATCATCAACGGGAGCTTTCTCTACAACTGTTTCTGATGCGAATAATTCGTGAATACCACACGACATTTTGGTATCCCCGGTAGCAGGGAGAATCTCTGCAATGTTTGAACCGGACCATATTCCGTCTGGTATCTTGCTTAGAACGATTGATCCCTTAGATATCTTCTTAATACTCATGTTGTTCTCCTTGTTAGGTTATCATACTTCTAACGCTTAGATGAGGCGCGAGTTTACGAGTCGCCTTCATCTTCTTGTTAGAATTTATTTTTTGTTGTTTTATTGGTGTAGCTAGCTGAGTACAGTTTTGCCACGTTAATTATTCAGTTAAATTTTTTGTATTTAGATTAAAGCAGAAATCAAAAACCTTTTCAACCTTTTTATGATTTTTCTTCTTTTAACGTCCTGCATGAGACGCTCCGTAAGTCGTAGCTTGAGAATCGGCGGTTTACGAAGTCGCTTCTCCATGCGATCGTTCGCTGTCTCGTTTGAATGGTTCGCAGAAATCTCGCTTCTGTTCATTTCTTCGGGGACACAAGCATGCGCTCATACTCATCCAGCGCCATGCTGAGGCTGGCCTTTGCCCAGTTTAGGGGGGTGATGGGAGAGGGCAGATGAGCCCTGCGGCCATTGATTACTACGGTGTTGATGCTCTCGGGCGCGTTCCAGGAAGTGACTGCCTCGCCGTCGGCAGTGATGGTCTCGCCGGTGAGCTGTCCAAGCGCCCTCTTGAGGTGTACGGCGGCGAAGTGGAGATCCTGTTGCCGCAACTCGGGGTCCTCGGTGATTCTCGCAAGGTACAGCCGGTTCATCGCCAAGATGCTGTCGAAGAACCACTGGGCCTCTGAATCCGGAATTAACCGGCTGAGGCGCTCTATGTATGCCGCCTCCGACGATGTGTCTCCTGTCAGCGCGGCCGCATGTTTATCTTTCGCTGGCGGTGGTGAAATCCAGTAGTTGCCCGACTGATAGCTGTCGTTTCGGTAGCGCAGCACACCGTACGGACGCCTCAAGGTCTCGACGATGAGCAGGATCTTCCGCATCTCAGCTTCGGTCAAGCCCTGTAGCGGCGTTGGCTGAACGAGAAAGGCAAGAGCACTGTCGGCAAGGCGGAAGTGTACGTCCGTGGGCGCGTAGTCGGGTGACTCACCGCCGAGCTCCAATTGCCACCTGACGGTCTCTATTCCGCTGATAATGAGAGCCTCCAACGAGGACGACGTCCATTGAGCAGCGACTTGCTTGTCCACGGTCTTCATCAGATCCGAGAATCGGTTGCGAAACGGATTCAGCTTGTGCGAAGTGTCCTTATGAATGAGATCATGCCAGACCTGCAGGGAGCGGGTAGCCAGCCCGATGCTGGATGTGTTTTTGCGCGGTATCTCCTCCCAAGCGCCGGCATCCTCATAGTTGGAGAAATCGATCTTCTGCAGGAACAGTGGATAGAGACTAAGCACCTTGAAACGTTTGTCGGTCAGGTCTTCGAGTGTGACCCGGCCATCGGATACCGCTTCGCCAAGAGCCGCAAAGAAGAGGCCGTGCGCATCAATCTGGCGATGGTTCCAAACCTGAGGTTTGCCTTTCACCATCACATCCCCCAGGTCCGGCGAACTGCCGTCAAAACGGATATGTGGCATTGCCATCTCGTCCTGTGAGAGCGCGGGATCTGCGATAACATTGGAGAAGCGCGCTATTTGAGCATCCGTGGCATAGTAGTCCCAAAGCGCCAGCAGCATCTTCAGGGCGTCGTCCTGCCGGTCGGACTGCTTCAGCAACGAGAAGTAGACCCATACGTTGTCCCGGACCCAGATGGCGTTGTAATTCGTGTCGTCTCTCTTGCCCTTTGTCGCCCGCGTGGCTGCAGGTGCAAAGCCTCTTTCATTGATATCGATACGGAGGTGGGGCGCCAGGATGCTTCGGATTTCGCCGAGCAGTGGCTTGTCGATTTCCTGCTTTACCCAATCCGTGACCTGGACGTTGAACACCGTGATGAATTCCCCTTCCGGCGAAAGGACCACTTGGGAAGGATTGGAGGACTCGACATAGTCCGTTACCTTTACGAGCGCTGTAGCCCTCTCAACCGTGGTCTTTGTGGTGGCTGTTCGCATAGCATTATGAGTTGTGCAAGCGCTGAGCATGCAGATTAGGATCGCGAGAAGCGCAATCTGGGACTGAGGCCATCCTTTCCTATTTCTCATCTCTTCTCTTGGGATTTTTCTTTGCGGGATATCCTTGATCTGGATTATGGCCATTGTGTTGCCTCCTTGTTTTCTTTAAGCCCAACGTTATGAATCAGACTTTGGCGCGTATGCGACAATAGTCTGCATTCATCTTGTTCGGCTTTGTTTCTTAGATTCTCGTGGGGTTGACAGTAGTCCGTGAACAGAACACTCTGGATCTTGTCCAAGGTCGTGATAAGTATATGTCCCGTCAGCGGGACAGAGCGGTGTGACGGATCCTTCTATGTATTTGTTGACAGATGTAGTGTCAGTCTGTTGACTGGTGGCGATATCGGAATTCAGAGACCATTGTTCCTTTGCGGCATCGATTTGCCTCATATTTTTAATGCATGCGTTCATTTGCGACGTGTTTCTGGCCTTGACGAACGATGGGATGGCGATTGCAGCTAGCAGACCGACGACTGCTACTATTACAGGAATTGCAACTACGGCCACAAGGCATCCGATAAGCCATGGGAAACCGGACTTCTTCTCTGTAACTTCTACG
>CAZOPG010000135.1:0-6009 GCA_964581585.1 uncultured Planctomycetaceae bacterium
AGCCAGAACCAGCAATGCTGATGCACCGTAGTACGCAATCGCAAAAGTCTGATGTTTCACATACATCATACCGGCATACTTTGCGAGCATGAATCCGCCAACACCCCAAGCGGTAAAGACCAAGCCATAGTTCATGCCAAAGTTTTGAACACCAAAAAAATCCTTTGTAATCGATGGGAACAGCGAAAGGTTAGCGCCATAGTTGGCACCAATCAGTGCTGAAATAACAGCCATCATTGGAACCGTTCCGAGGAAATTTCCTTCATTTGCTTTCGACAGCAGAATTATCAGGACCGCCTGCGACACAAAGCAAATAAACATAGTAGCTTTACGACCAATTTTATCGCTCAGGATACCCGCCAGAATCCTGCCTCCGCCATTACCTATGGCAAGAACAGCAACAAGAATAAATCCCAAAGAAATCTTCGCCTGAATACCAGCGATTGCAGCTAACTTGGAGATAATCATCAATCCTGCCCCTGCTCCACATGCATACATAAACCATAGCATCCAGAATTGTACTGTACAAAGCATTTCTTTCGGCAAGAAATCTTCCTTTTTATCACCGGCCTTTGGAGCCGATGCAGGGGCTGAGCCTGCGGGAACATAACCAGGCTTGGGAGGTTTTATCAATTGTGCCAGTCCGACAACCACTATAAGAAAAGCCACGCCCAATACCATAAGCATAGTTTGAAAGCTGTATGCAGCCATAAGCCATTTTGCCAAAGGTGCCGCATAAACCGAGGCCAGACCGAAACCGGAGACCACCAGGCCTGCGATCATTCCTGTCTTTGCAGCAGGAAACCATTTCACTGCGGGAGGTGTGGCCGAGGCATAACCAAAGCCGATACCGGCACCGGCAAGAACGCCAAATCCGATAATAAATCCTACAAGCGATGTGGTCATACTCGCGAAGATAAATCCGATACCTACAAGGACACCTCCAATACTGGCGACAAGCTTTGGACTAAGTTTATCCTGCATTCTGCCGGCAGGAACCATAATCATGCAAAAAATAAGACAGGCAAACGAATAAGGCCATGACTTATCGGATTCATTCCATCCCCACTCTTCGGGGATGCCCTTACTGATAACGCTCCATGTATAAAGGATACCAAGAGCGAGATTAATTCCCAATCCGGCGAAGACAACTCGCCAGCCATGATTTTCTTCCACTTTTTGCGGATCGCCAATTTGTTCAGACATATTGTTCCTTTCGTAAAAAAATAGGCCGGATGCACATGTATGTAATAGTGCATCCGGCTCAAATTATTAACTTCAAATATTAGCCACGATTTTCAATTAGGCTCTCAACTACACTTGGATCGGCCAGCGTCGTAATATCGCCAAGATTACCTGTATCCTTTTCAGCGATCTTGCGAAGGATTCGACGCATAATTTTACCTGAACGCGTTTTCGGAAGAGACGGTGCGAACTGAACAGCCTCAGGTGCCGCGATGGGGCCGATCTCCTTGCGAACGTGCATGATCAGCTCTTTCTTTAGTGCGTCGGTATCTTCAACACCGTCAATCAGTGTTACAAAGGCATATAGCCCCTGGCCTTTAATCTCGTGCGGCACAGGTGTAACAGCAGCCTCAGCAACCTTATCATGACTAACCAGTGCACTTTCGACTTCTGCGGTGCCGATACGGTGTCCGGACACATTAACAACGTCATCGATTCGACCCATCAGCCAGTAATCACCGTCATTATCAATTCGGCAACCGTCGCCGGCAAAATAAATATTATCGTACATTGTGAAATAGGTATCGACAAAGCGGTCGTGGTCGCCCCACATAGTTCTCATCATACCAGGCCAAGGCTTAGTAATGCAGAGCTTGCCGCCTTCATTCACATCGCATTTGCTGCCGTCATCACGCAGCACAACGGAATCAACACCGAAGAAAGGCTTGCTGGCACTGCCCGGCTTGAGTGTATGAGCACCTGGTAGAGGCGTAATCATAAAACCGCCCGTTTCGGTCTGCCACCACGTATCGACGATCGGACAGTTACCTCGCCCGATTTTCTCATAGTACCACATCCACGCTTCCGGATTGATAGGCTCACCAACCGTACCGAGGATTCGCATAGTATCAAGTTTATACTTCGCAGGCCACTTGTCGCCATGACGCATCAGCGCCCGAATAGCGGTCGGAGCGGTATAGAAGACGGTAACGCCAAACTTATCGCAAATCTGCCAGAACCTGCCAGCATCAGGAAAAGTCGGAACGCCTTCGAACATAAGTGATGTTGCGCCGTTAGCAAGCGGACCATAAACAATATAGCTGTGTCCCGTTACCCATCCGATATCTGCCGTACACCAGTAAACATCATCCTCGTGAATATTGAAAACAAGCTTATGCGTCAGCGTCGTGTGCAGCAGATATCCGCCTGTAGTATGAACAACACCCTTAGGCTTGCCAGTCGAGCCGGACGTATAAAGGATAAACAGTGGGTCTTCAGCATTCATATGTTCAGCTTCACAATCCTCGCTTGCTCCGGCCATTTCGTCGTGATACCACACATCCCTGCCCTCTTCCATATGGCAAGGCTCATTGTTGACCTTAACAACGACAACGTTTTCGATTGTAGGCGTGTTTTTCAACGCCTCATCAGAGATATCTTTGAGCTTGATATGTTTGCCGGCACGTAGCGACACATTAGCGGTAATCAGCATTTTGCAGTCAGAGTCATTGACTCTGCCCTGAATAGCGTCAGCGCTGAATCCGCCGAAAATGATTGAATGAATCGCACCGATTCGCGTACAAGAAAGCATCACGATTGCCAGCTCAGGAACCATCGGCATATAGATAGCTACTCGATCTCCCTTCTTAATACCTTTAGCTTTCATCACGTTGGCGAACTTGCAAACCTCTTTGTGCAGCTCTTCGTAAGTAAATTTCTTAACGTTATCTTCCGCCTCACCTTGCCAGAGGATAGCCGTTTTTTTGGCTGTCGGTGTGCCAAGATGCCTGTCAAGACAGTTGTACGAAACGTTCATTTCGCCGTCAGCGAACCAGCTATGCTCGATCTTGCGATTCTTCGTGTCCCAGTTGTACTCAAGGCTTTTTGTGGGCTCCTTGAACCAGTCAAGGGTTTTAGCCTGTTCGAGCCAGAAGCCATCCGGATCGTTAACAGATTTGTCCCACATCTCCTGATACTTCTGCTGGCTGGCTATATGGGCATTATCTTTAACTGATGCCGGAGGCGGAAACTTCCTGTCCTCAGTCATCAGAGAAGCCATTTTCTTTTGTTCTTGTGCCATGATACGCTCCTTAAGTCTCTTAAATTAAATCTCATATTTTGTGAAACGCTGCATTATACTCAAATATGCAACCGCTGCAAGCCTCACAAAAAAGATTATCCCCATCCTGTCCAAAATAGCCCCAAAACGAACAATACCCCCCCCTAACACCATTTAGCCTCATCTTCAAGTCAAACAAAAAAATCTGTGTTTATCTGCGAAATTAGAGGCTAATTTATTTTGAATTAAGAACCAAAAAACACTTCTTTCCCTCTGTGATCTCCACGTCCTCTGCGTTTCAAAATTTTCCATGTCCTTGCTCCTTTGTGGCTAAATGCCGCTTTTTCTGCCAAAATGGCATATTGGCCAGGTTGAGGCAGATTCGTAACCGTCTATCATACAATAGGTTAGACTTTTTGGCTGTGTTGGCACGGCCTTTGCTTAAATGTCCTATGAGAAAAAATATAACTACGATTTAATGGCATATAAAGGAGATAACGATTATGGCAAAGATTATTGGAATAGACCTTGGCACAACGAATTCGGTTGTGACGGTAATGGAAGGCTCTGAGCCGAAAGTGCTGATCAACTCAGCCGGACAGCGTCTAACTCCTTCTGTGGTAGGCTTTACCGACAAGGGCGAAAGGCTGATCGGACAGATCGCCCGCCACCAGCAAGTAACCAACCCCGTCAATACCGTCTTTTCGATTAAGCGGTTTATGGGGCGAAGGCACCGCGAGGTCGCATCGGAAGAAAAGATAGTGCCCTACAAGATTACCGGCGGCGCCAATGAGCTGGTTAAGGTGGATGTCCACGGTAAAGAATACACTCCTCCGGAAGTCTCGGCGATGATCTTGCAAGATTTGAAAAAGACAGCAGAAGACTATCTCGGCGAAAAAGTTGAGCAGGCTGTTATCACGGTTCAGCTTACTTCAACGACGCTCAGCGGCAGGCGACAAAAGACGCGGGCAAAATCGCAGGACTCAAAGTTGAACGGATTATAAACGAGCCAACCGCGGCGGCTTTGGCATACGGGCTTGAGAAGAAAAAGAATGAAAAGATCGCGGTCTTCGATTTCGGTGGCGGAACGTTTGACGTATCGCTGCTAGATATTGGCGACAACGTCTTTGAGGTACTCAGTACTAACGGCGATACGCATCTCGGCGGCGACGACCTTGACGAATTGCTGATCAACTATCTCGCTGACGAGTTCAAAAAAACCGAGGGCATTGACCTACGAGCCGACGCAATGGCGCATCAAAGGCTCAAAGAAGCCGCCGAAAAATCGAAATGCGAATTAAGCACACAGGTCGAATCGACTGTAAATCTTCCGTTTATTACAGCCGACGCATCCGGGCCGAAACATTTGCAGGTTACTATCAGCCGAAGTACATTCGAAGCACTGGCTGAACCTGTGCTTGAACGGCTCAAGGATCCTTGCCGAAAGGCTATCGAAGACTCAAAACTCAACTCCTCCGACATTGCAGAAGTATTACTGGTCGGTGGCTCGACAAGAATTCCGAAGGTCCAGGAAATTGTTAAGGAAATCTTTGGCAAAGAGCCTAATAGGAGTATCAATCCTGATGAAGTAGTAGCGCTTGGCGCAGCGATTCAGGGTGCAGTTCTGGCTGGCGACGCGGGCGTTAAAGATATTTTGCTGCTTGATGTTACGCCTTTATCACTCGGCGTTGAGACGCTCGGTGGAGTTATGACCAAGCTTATCGAACGCAATACCACAATCCCGACGAGTAAGAAGGAAATCTTCTCAACAGCTTCTGACAGTCAGACCAGTGTCGATATTCATGTGCTGCAGGGCGAACGTGAATTCGCCAAAGATAATCGCACGCTCGGCAGGTTCCAGTTAGCGGACATTCCGCCGTCTCCAAGAGGTGTGCCGCAGATCGAGGTCGCCTTCGATATTGACGCTAACGGAATATTAAACGTGTCAGCAAAGGATATGGGCACGGGTAAGGAACAGTCGATCGAGATCAAAGCCAGCAGTGGACTCAGCGACGAAGAAGTCAGTAATATGACCAAGGATGCCGAAGCTCACGCCGAAGATGATAAGAAAAGGCGTGAGGTTATCGACCTCAAGAATCAGGCGGACCAACTGATCTACTCGACGGAAAAAACGCTGAAAGAGCACGGCGACAAGGTTTCGGCAGAGGTTCGCAGTAATATTGAAAGCGCTGTGAACGGTCTTAAAGAGGCGGCCAAAGGCGAAGACGGCGAAGCCATCAAAAAATCGATGGAAAACCTCGGCACCGCAGGCCAGGAACTCGGTAAAATACTCTACGAAGAAGCCGCAAAGAAACAAGCCGCTGCTGACCCAGCCGATGCAGCTCCAGGACAGCAGGCTCCTCCACCGCCGCAAGATGACAAACCAAAAGGCGGAGATGATGTAATCGACGCTGAGTTCGAAGCCAAAGACGAATAAGAAAATTAATTTAACCTAATTTTGATCCCAGCCCTCGATATGTATCGGGGGCTTTTTTTATTTGTAACCATTCACAGAGTGTAAACCTCATTTCTGTGTCATTGCGAGCACCTCACCGGCTCTCTTGAGCTTTCGCCATGTACTCAAGGCCGCAAACCTGCATTTGGAAGTTCTAACCTTGAGTATCTCAAAAAACATATCCAATCAGTAGGACAACCTAAATATATAGCTTTTCATTTTTCCTTCCCTTTGCGTTTCAAAAAAATCCATGTAAAGAGCCTGTTGCATAAATAATTAGTTCTTTTTACAAGTGAATAATTCCAGCTTT
>CAZOPG010000136.1:0-6002 GCA_964581585.1 uncultured Planctomycetaceae bacterium
TGAGGTGTTATGGAGCGGATAAAAATGTTGCGCTTCAGATTAAATTTTGGGATTTAAGCCAAAAGTCTGTATTATAAATTCCTGTCCGTGTGGGAAAATATAGGTGAATCCCACCACCCTTACAGGTACGATATTTTGGGCTGTCTTTGGAGCCGTATACACGATACCGGCGAAAAGGTTACCGTCGAATGTAGTCATTTCCTCACCCGTAACAGGATTACGATATACGATGTAAATCCTGTTCAGCTTATCAGGGAATGTTTTTGTTTCCATAAACGACGGTTCCAGTCCAGATGAATTGAAAAATAAACGCTTCCTTGTTGCTGCTGCCACACTTCTTACTTTTGCCATTTTAACACTCCTAATTCTGCCTATTGACAATTAGAAGCGGATTGGACAGGCTAATAGGCAAGACCCTGCCCTCCGCGATGGAGAATGGTCGATTATTGACCTTTTTGTGAATTTAATATGTTGTGGTTTAAAAATGAGTCCTGTACCGCCCACTTTTATAAACTCTTGCAATTGCGAAAGTTGCAAGAGCTTTTGTCTTTAGTGGGAAGTCAAAATTCTGATTTTGTGGCAGCTTTGGTTTTTTTAATAAACATATCAGCAAATAACAAGTGTTTGGTAGTATCAAGAAAGTTTAGCACCTCACTTTGGGTTAATGTGGAGCAAAATCGTGTTTTTGATGGTTTTTCGGGCTTTATTCGGCATCAATAGCCTCTTGTTTACAAAAAAGTTTTTTTAATTTAGTCCTTGCGTTACATCGGCTATTGTGTTACCATCACGTTTTTAGTGGAGAGTATTCTTTCATCTCTCAGGAGTATCCCCCCAGTAAATTAAAATTGAGAGATACTATTTATGCGGCCTATAAACAGGCCAAGGAGCAGTACAAGTGAGTAAAGGTACAGTAAAATGGTTCAATGCGAGCAAAGGATTCGGTTTTATTACTCCAGAGGATAGCGGCGATGATTTGTTCGTCCACCACTCAGAGATTAAAACAGATGGTTATGCATCGCTCGATGAAGGCCAAAAGGTTGAGTTTGAAGTCGGACAAGGCAAAAAAGGGCCATGCGCAACAAGCGTAGTTCCCTGCTAAACAGACAACAATACTTAAGAACCGAAAAGCCCTGCTGAATTGTGGGGCTTTTTTTATGATTTTTTTTTCGAAATGAAGGTTGAAATCCAAGCCAGCCCCTGATAGGATGTTGTGGTAGGTAAGATAAAATAGAATTGAAAACTATTTGTTCAGGGAGGCTTACAATGAAAAAGTTTTTATTTCCACTCTTAATCTTTCTTGTCCTCCTCTACACTGCCAGCATAGTCCATGCCAACAAAGGTAAGGGTAAAGGTTCAGCTAAAGTCAAAAAAAATGCTGCCGAAATCGCAAAGGATCCGAATTTAGAATCGCATGGGAAATCGGCGAAAGGCCGAATGAAAAGGGACAGTCGGTTTAGTAAAGAAAAAGCCAAAGTTAAAAGCAAAGCTGCATCTGAAAAAATAGACGAACAAAAAGCCATAGGCAAAGGACACCAGAAGCAACTGGCTGGTGTCGAGGCAAAACTACAACGCGAACATGCAAAACATCTCAAACGGACGGCAAGGCTTAATCGGATCCGTGAACTTGCCGAGGAGAAAGATGATCCTAAAATTCTCAAACGTGTCGATAAACTCATCGCAAAAGAACAGAAACGCTATGAACGAAAAATCCAGAAGACTGAGAAGAAAAAACAGGAAATTCTGAAAATGCGGGACTCCACTGTAGAAAAAGTTGATAAAAAAGTAAAAGCGGCCAAGCCGAAAAAACAAAAAGAGCCTAAAGAAGAAAAAGATAAAGACGATGATGATGACGAAGAGTCGGAAGAATAGTCTCCGGCTTTTCGTAGCTAAAAAAACAGAACGGTTTTAATTTATCGGGAGACAATGTAATGTCCAGAAAAACACTAATCTTCGTAATGGCCGTATTGATGATAGCAGCGGTATTTGCCGGTTGCAAAAAAGAACCCGCCGAATCTGGGGACGTTGTAAAAACGGTAGCCGAGTACGAAACACAGGCCGAGAACGAAATAACCACTGACAACATGGAAGATGAACTCGAAAAAATGGAAAAAGCGGTTAGCACCGAGCTTGAAACCGATATGGAGTAACCCGGCCAAGCAGGTTGGCCAAGCTAACTGCCCTTATGGCGTATTAGATTCATGGCAAAACGATCAGGTTTTTTCGAGCCATTCGTTGAGATTTTTTGCCAGAATCTCAACGCTGTGTTTTTTCATAATGTTGTCGATAATTGCGGGCTTTATTTTTAATTTTATCATCGCCTTGTGCGCCCGCTCCCAAAGCTTGTCCTGTTTTGCCTTGGTCTCAGCCAGGTACAGATCCGTTACCAACTCGCTCAGTTTGGCCAGCATTATTATATCGAGATTTTCGTAATATCGATTTATAATCGATTGCTGATAGCTCGATTTTTGTTTCTTAGCCATAAATATCCTCTATAAAACCGCAATATTGCACCAAATCGCTCTAAATTCACATAAATCCGGCAAATTAGACGATAACAAAAAATATCCTTATTATCAATACTGATAAACTGTTTTTTTCTAGCTTTCTTCAGCTATATGGCTATAATCACTACAAGGTTAGTAAAGGTTTCGTTGATATTTTCACTTATGGATGAGTTTAGATTGAATAAATTCTTTTTCTCTGCTGTCGCTGTTCTGATGATTGCGGTGGCTGGTTTGGCCGCAATAGACAATCAGGCGGCCGCTGTTTTCAGCGGTAACGACCTGCATCTTCGGGGTGAACATCTGGTTACTTACCAGCCAGGTACCGGTTTGCATATTTTGATGTTTCACAACGGCTTTGAGCTTTCCGTCGGCGACAACAAAATCAACAGCAAAGAAGCTGTCCTTTGGATAAGGAATGTCAGGACGCAGCACCAAGGTATTGTAAGGACTGATTACGATGTCGAAGTGTATCTGCAGGGGAAAGTTTCCGTCAAAAAAGGTGAAATTACTAGAGCGACGGATATCAAAATAGCTGAAACGCAAATAGAGGGTTCCAAATCTGTGGTAGCAAAGTTCACTGTTACCGGCGAAGTTCTGGCAACAGCTGAGAAACGCGTTGTCCAAGATCCACGCAGCAGCAGCCTGTTTCGGAACGCTGAAATTGCTACCGGCCGTCGAGTCATTGTCCAGGTTCCGGCAGTAGCGGAGCAGTCTACACCCACAAAGCCAGGCACTTCGACACCATCAAAAAAAACTGTTTCCGCTCCTGGGCAAAAGCAATCGGCACAAATTCAGGAAGGCGTACAGAGCAGTCCTAAAAAACCTGGCATACTTAAAAATATTTTCGGCTTCGGAAAAAAGCAGCCCTTGCAGGTTAAGCCGAACGAAGCTTTGCCCGGCAAACAGGGGTCGCCTGAGAAAAAACCGTTTTTCCAATATCCGATACATGTAAGCGGTATAGGTGGTGAACCAACAAAATTGCAAAGTGAAGAACGTCCAGACGGCGCCAGTGTTGCCACGATAATAGGACGATTTTATATTTGGCAAAAGCAGGATGAGCATGGCAGATTGCTTGAACTTCAGGCTGACAATGCGGTCCTTTTCTACAGCAAGGGCCGGCAAGAGTCTGCCCCTGAGGGTGAAGCCGATAGCGAATTGCTGGCCGGCGGTATGATACAGGCAATTTATCTCAGCGGCGATGCCATTATGAATGAGGGGCCGCGAACTATCAAAGCTGATGAGATCTATTACGATTTCCAGAAACGTCAGAGCCTTATCATTAACGCTGACATGAGGAATTTTGATACCAATAGAGGGATACCGATTTATGTAAAAGCTGAGAGACTCAGACAACTTTCCGAGGATAAGTTCGCCGGCGAAGATGTTGTGATTACCAGCAGTGAGTTTTATAAACCCAGCCCGGCGATGACCGCTTCGGATATGGTTATTACCGATGTTACGGCTATTGATGAAAAAACAGGTGAACTTGGAGACCATAGTTTTGACGCGGATATGCGCAATGTTCGACTGACACTGAACGATCACACGGTTTTCTATTGGCCGAAATTCCGGTCTAACCTGCAACGGCCTGATATACCCCTGAGAAAAGCTGCAATAAGCTACGATAACACATGGGGGCCTACTATCGAAACCGAGTGGTATCTGGCCCGACTGCTAGGGCTTCGCGAGCCAAAAGGGCACGATTCGAGTTTTATGTTCGATTATTACGGCAAACGCGGAGCGGGTGTCGGGACTGAAATCATATACGACAAAGCGGATTATTTTGGCAGAATCGGCAATTATATTGTTTATGATACGGGTGAAGATGATCTCGGAAACAACAGAAAAGACATCAAACCTTCTCGTGAAATTCGTGGCAGGTTCCAGTTTCAGCACAGACACTTCCTGCCTTACGACTGGCAGTTGACTCTTGAGGCCAGCTATCTGTCGGACAGAAATTTCCTCGAATCATACCGCAGAGATGAATTTCAAACAGGCAAGGATCAGGAAACACTCATACATATAAAGCGTATCAAGGACAACTGGGGCTTTGCTGTTCTCGGTAAATGGAGAATTAACGACTTCCTTACCGAAACAGAAGAAACACCGTCGGCTCAGTTCCATTTGGCCGGGCAGTCACTGTTCAATGACAAGTTCACGCTTTATCATGACAGTGAACTTGGGTATTTCCGGCAACGGCTTCCGAATTTTAGTACAATGACTATTCCTACTGAACGTTATATTTTTGGCTCCACAAGAACCGAGCTTGATATGCCGACGCAGTGGAAGAACCTGAAACTGGTGCCGTTTATCGCTGGTACATTCGGCCATGACGACCGAAGCGGATTTAGCAGAAGCCTGGTTACCGGTGCCGGTGGACCATTCGGCGAAAAAAGAGTCTTTCTCGGCGAACTTGGCTTGAGGGCATCGACTCAATACTGGAAAGCTTATCCGAATTCCAAATCACGTATCTGGGATGTTAATGGTATCCGTCATATTGTTAAGCCGTACCTTGTTGCTGTGGGATTTGCCGAAAGCGATAGTGTTATTGAGCAGAAGGATTCGGTCAACATTGGTGTTTTGCAGCGTTGGCAGACTAAGCGGGGTGGGCCTGAAAACACACGAACAGTTGAGTGGATGAGACTTGACATGAACCTTACCTGGCTGAGCAATTCAGCTTCGAATCCTAAAAGAGCGGATAAATATATCTGGCATCAGCCTCTTATACCGTTGGCGGCATTGTCTGCTACAGACGTATTCAACAGTGATTTGGCCGCAAATACCACGTTCCGAACATTTGGCCCACAAAGAGATTCGTTCAACGCCGATTATATCTGGCGAATCAGCGATACTACCGCGATATTGAGCGACATAAATATTGATGTACAGAGCGGCACTGTCGAGCAGTTTGACATCGGTGTTTCACAGGTGCGATGGCCAAATCTGAGTTATTATATCGGCAGCAGGTACCTGCGAAGCACCGTTGTTGGCAGAGAAAAAGGCTCAAACCCTGTAACCTTTGCCGCTACCTATAAGTTTAACTCGCGGTATATGCTCAGCATTGCCTATCAGCGGGACTTTGATTATGGCGAAAGAGTCATAAACGAGATATCGCTCATCAGGAGATACCATAGACTCTGTTATGGCTTTACTTATTACGCGGATCGTTCGCGTGACAACAAAGCTGTAATCCTCAGTATCTGGCCCCAAGGCGTGGATGAACTGTCTTTCGGCAACAAACGCTACATAGGATTGGATTCACCGACGAAGTATTATTGATTCAACCATGCAGATTTGAGCCCTAATTAAAAGCCTGAACCGCCGACACACGGATTTTCAGTCCTCAAGTCTGTATATAACCTACTATTAAACAAGGGTTTATGTGTGGGTTTTTGCGTCAAAATGAGGGTTACAAGTGGTTACCAAGTGGATGTACAAATGAAGTAAGCCTTCACAGATTCAGTTCTTTGGTTTAGCTATCTGGCTGGCAGGATAGAG
>CAZOPG010000137.1:0-5940 GCA_964581585.1 uncultured Planctomycetaceae bacterium
AACTCTTGCCTACTGGGCCCAAATCGCTATAATGTCGGCTCCAATAAGACAATATTATTGTAACTTTGTTTACAGAAAGGTATTTAAGATGTCAGATGCGCCAAAAGCCAACGCAGTGATTAGCCAGTCGGGCGGACCAACCGGAGTTATTAACGCTTCATTAGCTGGTGTTATTGAGCAGGCCGCCAAACAAAGTGAAATTGTAAACTTATACGGCGGAACCCACGCTGTTGCGGGCATAGTGAAAGGCGAGTTTATTGATCTGAATAATATCTCTGCTGAGCTTCTCGAACAGGTTGCGACAAGTCCCTCGGCGGCACTTGGCTCCAGCAGAGACAAGCCAAATGCCGAATACTGCCGGAAAATCCTTGATGTTTTCAAGAAGCATGATGTGCGGTACTTTTTTTATATTGGCGGCAATGATTCAGCGAACACCTGCCATATTATTAACAATATGGCTATCGAATCCAATTTTGAACTGCGTGCTTTTCACATTCCCAAAACCGTTGATAACGACCTGCTGGTTACTGATCATTGCCCCGGGTTCGGTACAGCTGCTAAATTCGTAGCCTGCGCACTGATGGGCGATGACCTCGACAATAGAGCTTTGCCGGGCATTAAAATCGATGTCATTATGGGCAGGCACGCCGGCTTTCTGACTGCGGCGGCTGCGCTTGGCAGGCAGAGGCCTGATGACGGGCCGCATTTGGTTTATATGCCTGAGAGGCCAGTATCTATGGAGAAATTCATCAGCGACGTTGATAAAGTCTATAAGAAATACGGCCGATGCGTGATCGCTGCCAGCGAAGGTATCTGCGATACTGATGGTAAGACGTGGGCTGAGAAACTGGCTGAGAATGCTGAACGGGATGCTCATGGCAATGTTCAGCTTTCCGGAACAGAGGCACTGGCAGACTTTTTGGCGGGAGAAATTAAAGCCAAACTGAAAGTTAGCCGTGTACGAGCCGATACTTTCGGCTATCTCCAGAGAAGTTTTGCCGGGCTGCAATCATCTGTCGATGCGGACGAGGCGCGACGCTGTGGACGTGAGGCTGTTAAGCTGGCGATGACCGAGGCCAACGGTTCGGTAGCTATGAAACGGCTTGGCAATGGAGCTGATTATGCAGTAGAGCTTTTCCGTACCGAGCTTGCAAACGTTGCGGAAAAGACCAAGTCCCTGCCGGACGAATATATCAATGCTGAGGGCAATGGAGTAACGGAGGCTTTTATCGAATACGCGCTGCCGCTTGCCGGAGGACTGCCCAAGACTGCTTTTCTGGGTAACAACCCAAGAGTCAGTTAGTATTATGTTTCTGTGCCGCGTACAAAGAGGAAATGTAGTATTTTTCCGGTTATATTTATATTCTTTTTTTTTAAAAAACAATACTTGCGATCGTGTTGTATTCAGGTACAATACGCCGCTTAAATAAGCGTATGATCAACTTGATGTGTTCGAGTTGAAATAAAAAAATGTTAGATATCTAGAAAGGATTGTCGATGTTTAGATCAAAAATTATGCTGCTCCTGATACTTCTATTAACTTCTGGTGTTGCTGTAGCGTTACAAGAATCAGGAGAAGAATACGTCAGTGCTAACCTGGAGCAGGAAAAGCAATTAGGTGTTACGTTTGATCTGACCTATGTTAGTAAGTGGCTTAGCAAGGGTGCTGAAGGTTACGGCTCAAAGGGCGGGCTTTTCGAGACAGTGGATGTTGATCTTTACGGCACTGGTTTTGGATTCAAAGTAAGTCATCGCAACGCAACTTCCAGCGGATATGTCAATAGCTCAAGATTCGATTACCGTCCATATTATAAAAACAAACTTTTTGAAGGCACCTCTTATGTTATGAACTATAACATAAGCGTTGGCTACGAACATTACTACAAAGTAAACAGCAATAATGCCAACACCACCTGGGAGTGGGTGTTCGCTTTTGCATGGCCTAAACTTATAGGGCACGGCTTTGTGCCCAAATATATCGCACATTACGAATATCCTGCACACAACAATGATAACTTCAGGCATAAGGCCGGCTGGGCGCATCGTTTTATACTTATTTATAATGCTGAACTTGAACAACTGCCCAAACCGCTGTGCCTGTCAATAGAGATGACCTATAATGACGGTCTTGGCGGAGTACCAAGCGACTGGTCATATCTTACTCTTGGAATGGGAACCGAATTCAATATTACCGATAATGTGACCTTTGTGCCTGGAATTTATCATCAAGTAACGATGGACAATTCTATCAACAAACACAAGGATGTTACATATTGCAAGTTGAGTATGAAGTATAAGTTCTAATTGAGAATCACAAAATTTATAAACGGCGGTGCATCTTTGTCTCGACCTGAAAGAGGCAAGGATGTGCCGTCGTTTTGTTTATGGCAGCAGAAACACGACAACGAAGCAAGAAAAACGTTGACAATGGGGCCATAATGCATAGACTTACCGGTTTGAGCTTATTGTAGAATTGAGGGTAGGTCGTTTATGCTTAGAAGAACAAATTATTGTGGTCTGTTGAGAGAAGACAGCCTAGGCAACGTTGAAACTGTAGCCGGCTGGGTTCATTCCTATCGTGACCATGGGAACCTGGTCTTTATCGACTTGCGCGACAGGGAAGGTCTTATTCAGGTGGTTTTTGATCCTGAGGCAAATGCGGAATCTCATAAAATCGCTCGGCAAATCCGCTGTGAGTGGGTTGTTGCTGTAACAGGTACGGTGCGGAAACGGGCTGAAGGGATGGAAAATAAGAAGATCCCTACCGGCCAAATCGAAATAATAGCAGATAAAATCGAGATATTCAACCAAGCGAAGACTCCGCCATTCGAGCTGGATTCGGCTGAAAGTGTGGGCGAGGAAATCCGGCTGGCTCAGCGGTATGTCGATTTGCGCAGACCTAAAATGCAGGACAGGCTCCGTGTGCGACATCGTGTAACTAAAATTGTTCGTGACCATTTCGACGAAAATGGTTTTTGGGAAATCGAAACACCTTTCCTTGGCAAGAGTACACCTGAGGGTGCGCGTGATTATCTTGTTCCGAGCAGGTTGTCTTCGGGTTGTTTCTACGCCCTGCCGCAGTCGCCGCAATTGTTTAAGCAACTTCTGATGGTGGCGGGTACGGATAAGTATTTTCAGATAGTCAGATGTTTTCGCGATGAGGACCCGCGAGCAGACAGGCAGGCGGAATTTACTCAGATTGATGTCGAGATGAGCTTTGTTGATACTGAAGATGTGATAGATATTAACGAAAAATTAATCGCTAAAATTTTTAAAGAAATTCTTGGCGTTGATGTGCCGTTGCCGGTGGCGAGGATGAGCTATGCACAGGCGATTGAGGAATATGGGATAGATCGGCCTGATGTACGATTCGATATGAAGCTCAAGGATATTAGTGATATTGTGTCGGGGTGCTCCTTCAAAGTTTTTTCCAGCGTGATCGAAAACAAAGGTATTGTTAAGGGGCTTTGTGCTGAGGGAGGTGCAACGTTTTCCAGGGCACAAATTGAAAAAGACCTTACCGATTTTGTCGGCGATTATGGAGCGAAGGGGCTGGCGTGGTTCAAGGTCGCTAAAAAAGATGCGAGCGAAGAACTGGAGCTAAAGAGCAGTATTGTTAAATTTTTCAGCCCGGAGCAGCAGGCGGGAATACTTGAATGTTTTGATGCAAAAGAGGGAGACTTGATATTGCTGGTCGCGGATAAGGCTGATACGGTTAATAAATCTCTGGCGGCTCTGCGTTCAAGGCTGGGCGAGGAGCTTGGGCTTTATGATAAAAACTTGTTCAGGTTTGTCTGGGTTGTGGATTTTCCTTTGTTCGATTGGAATGAAAACGAAAAACGTTATAACTCGCTGCACCATCCATTTACGGCACCGACATTGGAAGACCTGGATAAACTCGATACGGACACGCTGTCGGTCAATTCACAGGCTTATGACCTTGTGGTTAACGGCTCGGAAATCGGCGGCGGCAGTATTCGTATTCACGATCCACAGACTCAGGCTGAAATTTTCGAGTTACTAAACATTTCAAAGGAACAGGCAGCCGACCGTTTTGGATTCTTTCTTAAAGCGCTCGAATACGGAGCGCCGCCTCACGGCGGAATCGCTTTTGGACTGGACAGAATTATAATGCTGCTGACCGGAACGAGCAACATCAGGGATGTTATCGCGTTTCCAAAAACACAACGCGGCCAGTGTCTGCTTACAAATGCACCGAGCGAAGTAGATCAATCTCAACTCGATGAGCTGAACCTAAGGACGCAAAAGCACAGCCATACCAAAAAAAAAGAAGAAGAATAAATGGCTAATAAAATTAACCAATCACAGACCCGAGCAGTTGCAAAACTGGCTCGGCTTGCATTGAGTGAAGATGAAATTGCAGAATTCAGTTCCGAATTGAGTGCAATTCTGGAGTACATTGAAAAACTTAATGAGCTGGATACCGATTCTGTTGAACCTTTGGCGCATTGTCTGCCGATCCACAATGTCTTTCGAGATGACACTGTCAAACCTTCTCTTGGAACTGAGCAGGTTCTGGCAAACGCGCCAGAAAGAGTCGATGAATTCTTTAAGGTTCCAAAAATTTTGGATAGTGATATATAAATGCCGAGCGAAATATTAAATTTGACGTGCAGGGGATTGTCTGAAAAGATAAAGCGAGGGGAAATTAAAAGCGTCCAAGCTGCGGAGGCCATCTTTGAGGCTATAGAAAAAAATGAGCCGACGATTGGGGCATATATCAGCGTTTTCAAGGACGAGGCTCTTGAGATGGCGCGAAGTATTGACGCAAAAATTGTTGCGGGGGAAAAAGTTGGAGCTTTGGCGGGTGTGCCGGTAGCTATTAAGGACAACATGTGCACCAAAGTCGGTACGACGACGTGCGGGTCGAAGATATTGCAGAATTTCAAGGCTCCTTATGATGCTCATGTGGTGGAAAAACTTATCGCCGCCGATGCTGTTATTGTTGGCAAGACCAATCTTGACGAATTTGCGATGGGATCAAGTACGGAAAATTCGGGCCTGAAAAAGACCGTTAATCCGGTGGACCCAACGACGGTGCCCGGCGGAAGTAGCGGCGGGTCTGCGGCGGCGGTGGCGGCAAAGATGTGTTATGCGGCTTTGGGTAGTGATACTGGCGGGTCTATTCGGCAGCCTGGAAGTTTTTGCGGTATTGTCGGATTAAAACCCACCTATGGAAGAGTTTCGCGGTTCGGGCTTGTCGCTTATGGTTCAAGTCTTGATCAGATCGGTCCAATTACCCGTGATGTTAGTGATGCAGCTGTTATGCTGAATGTAATTGCAGGGCATGATTGCCGAGACAGCACAAGTGTTAGTGAAGATATGGCGGGCATCTGTGATTATACTGAAAATCTTGACGAACCTCTGCAGGGGCTGAAAATTGCTGTTGCGGAGAAGTTTGCTGCCGGCGATGATGAGGACGTTAAAAAGGCAATTGCTCAAGGACTGGATGTTTATAAAAAACTTGGCGCTGAAATAATCAACATTGAGATGCCGATGCTTGATTATGCCATCGCGACATATTATATTATCGCAACGGCAGAGGCTTCAAGCAATCTGGCCAGGTATGACGGTGTTCATTACGGTCACAGAACCGAATCGCCCCAAGATTATGTTGAGGTTTATTCAAAATCACGTGCTGAAGGGTTCGGTGAAGAAGTTAAGCGAAGAATCATGCTCGGAACGTATGTCCTTTCGAGCGGTTACTACGACGCTTATTACCTCAAGGCGCTGAAGGTAAGAAATTTAATCAGAGCAGATTTTGAAAAAGCATTCGAGAAGGCTGACTGTATTATGATGCCTACCTCGCCAGTTACAGCCTTTAAGATTGGTGAAAAAATGTCCGACCCCCTTCAGATGTACCTTGCGGATATTTATACCATTGGTGCAAACCTGGCGGGAGTTCCCGGCATAAGTATT
>CAZOPG010000138.1:0-5905 GCA_964581585.1 uncultured Planctomycetaceae bacterium
CCCCTCTTTACCCTCGTACATCTCATCTACCTGCGAGCGTCTCGGACCCCTGCGAACCTCTCAATCACCCACAGATTTATCATAAACCCACGAACTTCTCATGCCCTCCCGAACCTCATCGTAGACTTGCAAGCTTCTCATAAACTTAGTGAATGCGTCCACTTTCACAAAGTCTACAAAAAACAAAGTACCATAATCGTCAAAAATGCATAAAACACCCATGTGAAGCGGCCCCTCAATTCTATCTCCTATATTCTGAATCCTGTATTCTTCTCTTTCTCTTATTTATATTTAACTATTGACATATCCGAGTCGTAGTATTACACTTATCCGCCCTTAGGAGTATTTTTTATTAATTCTTTAGTATTCGGTGCGAATCATCGCCCCTACAATTTTCAGGAGATTTTGACAATGGTTAAGAAACGTGTTTATTTTTTTGGTAACGGCAAAGCAGAGGGCAACGCCACAATGAAAGATCTGCTGGGCGGCAAAGGTGCCAACCTGGCTGAAATGACGAATCTGGGCATACCAGTACCCGCCGGTTTTACCATCGCCACGTCGGTTTGCGGCGAATATTACAGCAGTAAGGGCAAATGGCCGACCGGCCTGGTCGAAGAAGTAGACAAAAATGTCGCTAAACTCGAAAGAGCGATGGGCGCAAAGATGGGCGACCCCAAAAAGCCTCTGCTGGTTAGCGTCAGAAGCGGTGCAGCCGTCTCGATGCCGGGCATGATGGATACTGTTTTGAATCTCGGCCTTAACGACGAGGTAATTGCCGGCATCATTAAAAAGACCGGAAACGCCCGTTTTGCTTACGATATTTACCGCCGATTCATTGATATGTTCGGCGATGTGGTAATGGGCTGTAAACACGCATATTTCGAAGCGGCAATCGAAGCAGCCAAGAAAAAGGCCAAGGTATCTAACGACAACGAGTTGTCCGCTGAGCAGTTGGGCGAGGTAGTCGAAAAGTACAAAGCCATTTACAAAAAGCATGTTGGCCAGCTCTTCCCACAGGACGGCAGGACTCAGCTTACGCACGCGGTTAACGCTGTGTTTGGCTCATGGAACGCTTCTCGCGCGATCAAGTACCGCCAGCTTAACGGCATTGAGGGTCTTCTTGGCACCGCGGTAAACGTCCAGGCGATGGTCTTCGGTAATATGGGCGAGGATTGCGGAACTGGCGTTTGCTTCACAAGAAACCCAAGCACCGGCGAAAAAGAATTCTACGGCGAATTCCTGATGAATGCCCAAGGAGAAGATGTTGTCGCGGGGATTAGGACGCCGATACCGCTGATTAAGCTGAATAAGATAATGCCGAAAGCGTATAAGGAACTTACCGGTTTTATGACAAAGCTTGAGAAGCATTATAAGGATATGCAGGATATGGAATTTACTATCCAGGAAAAGAAGCTGTATATCCTTCAGACGCGTACCGGAAAACGTACCGCTGAAGCGGCGGTCAAATGTGCAGTCGATATGGTAAAAGAAAAAATGATCAACCAGAAAACCGCTATCATGCGTCTTGAGCCGAATCAGCTCGACCAACTGCTACACCCGCATTTCGATCCTAAAGCTAAACGCGATGTGATAGCTAAAGGTCTGCCGGCTTCGCCTGGAGCTGCAGTTGGGCAGATAGTATTCACCGCTGATACGGCTGAAGAGTGGCGCGATAAAGGCAAAAACGTTATTCTTGTTCGTATCGAAACCAGCCCGGAAGATATCGGCGGAATGGATGCGGCGAAAGGTATTCTTACCGCTCGCGGCGGAATGACAAGCCATGCGGCTGTTGTTGCCAGAGGGATGGGAAAATGCTGTGTGGCAGGCGTTTCGGAATTGAACATCAACTATAAGACCAAGAAAATGGTAATCGATAAACTTACGCTTAAAGAAGGCGACTGGATAAGTCTCGACGGCTCAGCAGGACAGGTGATAAAGGGTCAACTCGGTACGATCGAGCCAACTTTGTCCGGGACGTTTGGCCAGTTTATGAAGATGACCGATAAGATTCGCAGGCTTGGGATTCGAACCAATGCTGATACGCCACAAGATGCAGCGCGGGCACGCGAGTTTGGCGCTGAGGGAATCGGGCTTTGCAGAACCGAGCATATGTTCTTTGAAGGTGATAGGATTTGGGCGGTGCGAGAGATGATTCTGGCAGCGGAAGATTATGATGTGATGCTCGAAAAGCTGTTTGTAACTGAATGTCCAAAAGCGCAAGCAGCGATTAAGAAAGAATACGCTCCTGTGCGGAAACAGTTTGAAGGTGCGTTAAAAAAACTGCTGCCTTATCAGCGAAGTGATTTTGAGGGTATCTTTAAGGCGATGGCGGGCTTGCCGGTAACGGTTCGTTTGCTGGATCCGCCACTGCATGAGTTCCTGCCGCAAGATAAAGCGTCTCAGGCTGAGATGGCAAAGAGGCTGAAAGTTACGCCTAAAAAGGTGCAGGAAGAAGTTGAAAAGTTGCACGAGTTTAATCCGATGCTCGGGCATCGCGGATGTCGGCTGGCGGTTACGTACCCGGCTATATATCGTATGCAGGCAAGGGCGATTATTGAGGCGGCTCTGAAAGTTAGGAAGAGCGGTAAGACGGTTTTGCCGGAAATAATGATTCCGCTTGTCGGGCATATTGCGGAATTGAAGTTCGTTAAGAATGAAGTTGTCGATGAGATTAATAAGGTCTTCAAAGAAAAGAATACGAAAATAAAATATATGATCGGTACGATGATTGAGGTGCCTAGAGCGGCGCTGACGGCTGATGAGATTGCTACTGAGGCGGAGTTCTTCAGCTTTGGGACGAATGACCTGACACAGATGGCGATGGGATTTTCGCGAGATGACGCCGGTAAGTTCCTCGGTGAATATGTCGAGCATGGTATTTACGATAAGGATCCGTTCCAGGTGCTGGATGTGACAGGCGTGGGCAAGCTGGTCGAGATGGGTACTATGATGGGCAGGATTACTAAGCCTAACCTGAAAGTTGGTATCTGCGGCGAGCATGGCGGTGAGCCGAACACTATCGCGTTCTGTCATAAAATTGGTATGAATTATGTTTCCTGTTCGCCGTTCAGAGTGCCGATAGCACGACTGGCAGCAGCACAAGCAGCTCTATAAGCAAACAGAGTGTTTGCATCGGATTTGTTGCGTTGTGAGTGGGTAAATTAAATCGACGCTCCGTTGTCGCTGCTTTTAATAGTATAGCTCAAGTAAACAGCGAACAAGATGTTAAATTAAGTTTTGAGTTTGTTCAGCTCCGCACCAAGAAGTTTTGGTGCGGGGCTTTTCTAATAGATTTCTCGGCTTCCAGGCTGTGTCGCAATGACAACATGTATTTTTAGAGGTTGCCTTAAATTTAAAATTGGAGAAAAGGTGGATTCCTGCACCCGCCTTCGCGAGTGGGGACCCTGCGAGGGAATGACAGAGATGAGGAGCAGGGACCTCGGCAAAGTATTGCCGGGGCTAACAGCTGAAAGGTTCTATTCTATAATTCTCTTTGGCGAATTATCTCAAGGAAAGCTTTTTTATGTTTGTTCAGCGTCATGGTTTTTCTAACTATTATGCCGGTCGGCCTAAAAAAGTTTCCATTCGCAAATGGAATCGCTTTTAATGTGCCGTTGTTAACCTCTGCCTCTATAGTAGGTTTGGGCATTATGCTGACGCCGGCGTTTATTTCCACAACACGTTTTATGGTCTCGACGTTATCAAATTCCATAAAAGGATTCACCACGATGTTATATTGGCTTAAAATGCCATCTATCAGCCTTCGGGTCGGCACAGCTTTGTCAAAAGCAATAAGTTTTTGTGTCTGCACAATTTGGATATCCAGCCTAAGTTTCTTTGCCAGTGGATGTTGTGAACTGCACACAAAAACCAACGGCTCTGATTCAAATGGATAAACTTCGATATTGCTGTCTTTTCGAGGGACCGCGACAAGTCCAAAATCGATCTCGCCTAGTATAAGCTGTTCATAAATTGTGCCTGCATCGTGATAATTAACTTTCAGATGAATGTTAGGATATTCAGTTATAAACTTTTTAATATACGGCTGAAGTGTATGCATTCCGATGCTGAAAATGGCAGCGATATTAATTTGCGTATCGGATGTAGCCAAAGTATTAAGCTCACTCTGCAATTTGTCGTATCTGGTCAATATATCTCTACCGGCCTGATAAAATAACTGCCCGGCAGGGGTGGTGATCAGCGGTCTTTTACGCCTGTCTATAAGCTGGCACTTGTGGGTTAACTCAAGCTGAGCTAATTGCTGAGATATCGCTGATTGGCTGATAAAATGCTTTTCAGCGGTTTTGGAAAAGTTTTGCAGTTCCACTAAATCACAGAATATGCGAATTGTCTCAATACCCATTATAAGCTCTACTAATATAAAGTATTAGCATATTTGGCTTTTATAGCCAATATACTATTGTTATTATAAGCATTATTAATTTTTAGTAAAGTATAATCTAATTGTATAGATCAAAATTAAAGGAGATTCACTAATGATCAAACAGTACGTAAATGACGTTATGGCACAGGTTATCGCCCGTAATCCCGGCGAAATTGAGTTTCACCAGGCGGTACAGGAAGTAGCTGAGGCTGTGAGTTTAGTAATCGAAAAGAGGCCTGAGCTGGCCAAAGCCAAGATTTTTGAACGCCTGGTTGAGCCGGAAAGGCAGATCATGTTTCGCGTACCATGGGTCAACGATAGTGGTGAAATTCAGATAAACCGCGGATTTAGATGTGAGTTCAGCAGCGCAATCGGCCCATATAAGGGTGGTTTGCGGTTTCACCCAAGTGTTTATCTGGGCATCATCAAGTTTCTCGGCTTTGAGCAGGTTTTCAAGAACGCTCTGACAACTACCCCCATTGGCGGCGGTAAAGGCGGAAGCGATTTCGATCCGAAGGGCAAAAGTGATATGGAAGTCATGCGATTCTGTCAAAGCTTTATGAGCGAACTTTTCCGCCATATCGGCCCTGATACCGACGTTCCAGCGGGTGATATCGGCGTAGGAGGAAGAGAAATCGGTTTTCTGTTCGGTCAATACAAGAAACTCACTAACACATTTACCGGAATTTTGACGGGCAAAGGTTTCGATTACGGCGGTTCTTTGGCTCGAACCGAAGCGACAGGTTACGGACTGGTTTACTTTGTAAGCAGAATGCTCGAAGATCTCAAAACCGACTGGAAGGGCAAAAAAGTTGTCGTTTCCGGTTCCGGCAATGTTGCAATTTATGCGACACAAAAGGTTCAGCAACTCGGCGGCAAAGTAATCGCGCTGAGCGATAGCAGCGGCTACGTCGTTGACCCAGCTGGCATTAAACTCGACACCGTTCAGCGAATCAAGGAAGTCGAACGCGGCAGGATCAAGCAATATGCTGATGAGCACAAGTCCGCCGAGTACCATGAAGGATGGCAGGGGATCTGGTCGATTCCGTGTGATGTGGCACTGCCGAGCGCGACCCAGAACGAGATCGACAAGGCTGCGGCCGAGGCATTGGTCAAGAATGGCTGTATAGCTGTCGGCGAAGGTGCAAATATGCCTTCCACGCCCGAGGCTATCGAGGTTTTCCTAGATAATAATGTTTCCTTTGGTCCGGCAAAAGCTGCTAACGCAGGCGGTGTCGCTACCAGCGCATTGGAGATGGCGCAAAACTCGATGCGGATAAACTGGACATTTGAAGAAGTTGATGCCAGGCTGAAACAGATTATGAATGCCGCTTATGACCAATGTGTAAATGCTGCCAAGACCTATGGCCTTGAAGGCAACCTCGTTGCAGGTGCCAATATCGCAGGCTTCCTGAAAGTCGCAAACGCGATGATGGCTCAGGGTGTTGTCTGAGATAAAATAATATATGAGTCCGCTCTAAAAACTCGCTTTTAGGCGGCCCGGTTTAAATTCCATCGAGA
>CAZOPG010000139.1:0-5898 GCA_964581585.1 uncultured Planctomycetaceae bacterium
ATTAAATCACGATCTTCTTTCTATGGTTAAAGTTTCGCAACAAAATAATTAATTAGAAAGGTGGTAGATATGAAACAAAATGGCATTCGAACATTGTCACCAAGCTCGGCGAAGGAGATCCAAATACGAAAGGATTTCTATGATTTGTTTAGCAACTGTCCAATTCCTGAGAACGAAGTTCTGAAGAATTTGGGTTTGTTCCTTAATCGGCAAACGTTAACAAGCATTTTGCATTTGCATGAGTTGTATAAAAAAATTATTAATGTGCATGGGAGTGTGATTGAGTTCGGTACTCGATGGGGACAGCAGCTAGCTCTTTGTACATCATTGCGTGGGTTATATGAACCGTATAATTACAGCCGTAAGATTATTGGTTTTGATACATTTGAAGGTTTTCCTTCTTCGCACACTAAAGACGGAGATGCCGATATCGCAAGTAAAGGGGCATATTCTGTAACAAAAAACTATAAAGAATATCTAGGAAAGGTATTGCAGTACCATGAACAAGAAAGTCCATTATCGCATATTAAGAAGTATGAATTAATACAAGGTGATATGTGCATTACTTTTAAGAAATATTTAGAAGACAATCCGCATACGATTGTTGCGCTTGCATACTTTGATTGTGATATTTACGAGCCTACCAAAAAATGTCTGCTGATGTTGAAAGATCATGTAACAAAGGGGACGATTATAGTTTTCGATGAATTGAACCATCCTATGTTTCCCGGAGAAACTGTAGCATTAAAGGAGGTGTTTGCTTTGGATGAATATCGTATTGAGCGTTCTCCTTTGAGTCAATATGCTTCATACATTGTTATTGAGTAACGGGGCGTTGGTTGCATTATCTATTTAGTTTGGTGATACAATGTGAGCAGTTGTTATTTGCGTATTGGTGACGGCCACGAAATTGTCGGGCTGGATTTGATTATTTGGTTTTGAATCATTGAGATTCGGGCTATGCCAAGCATGCATGCATGAATGTGTGATGGATGCTGTTGAGATTGCCTAACTGGTAACTATAATATGGAAGATCTAAAAATATGCATCAGAGGAGAGTTGATTAATCTTTGCGAGGCTACTGAAGAATTTGCACGCGATTCGGAGTGGTACTCCTGGCTCAATGATCAGGACCTTACACGGTTTTTCGAGAGAGGAGAAATAAGGAATACACCTGATGACCAAGTTAAATTTTTCCATGATGCTCAAAGTTCTAGAATATTGTTTATTATTGCCGTCGGTGAGAGATATGTTGGGGTAACTTCATTTTCAGAAATTAACTATGAGAAGGGAGAGGGGGCTCTGAGTCTTATTGTCAATTACAAATTAGAGCCAATTATGGTGCCATTGATTTCTCTTGAAACGGCAGCCAGAATGACAGAATACGCGTTCGAACAATTGGGGTGGCGAAAAATCCATTCTGGACATCATGTTGGACTGAAACGATGGGCGCAAAGAAAAGAACTGCTTGGGTTTAAGACTGATGGTATTATGCCCGATGCTTTTCATAAGGGGGATGAAATCGCTGATATTATTGTAAGCAGTATTGTGAGATCCGACTATTTTCATTTAAAGGAAAAACGCGGGGGACAATTATGGGACAGCGCGAAAGCAATGTTGGCAAGGATTAGACTTTTACCTAAAGTGTCATTTACTGATGAGTTGATCGATCTATATTCATCTAGACGTAGAGAATATTATGACAATATTTCAACCTTACCCTGAAGGCGGTACAGTGAATTTTCTATCGAATAAAGATATAGTAAATAATATAGAGGTTCTTGACCGGGCTTGGTCGGAGAATGAGTTGTTGGTTCTTTGTGGACTTGGACGTGGAGTTGATCTGAAAAAGGTCAATGATGCGGCATTTTGTCTTCCAGAGCGTTTTGCGAGAAGGGGATTTGCAGTTCTAACTTCGGGTTCGACTGGGGTGCCGAAACTAGTGCTTGGACAGCGTGACAGGGCAATTGCACTCGTTGAACTGCTGCACCGAGTGCAAAATTCAGCAGATGTAAAGGAAACGATAGTCGCATTGCCTCTTACATATGTATATTCCTTTGTGAATCAGTGGGTATGGGCGAAGAGATTTGCCAGAAAGTTAATTATTACATGTGGCTTTTCCGATCCGTTGAAGCTTTTCACTGCACTTGATAATGCAAAGGACGCGATGCTATGCTTCGTAGGTTCGCAATTACCGATGCTCTTTAAGTATGCCAATGGGAGACGCTTTTCCAGAATTATACGCCTTCATTTTGCAGGGGGACGCTTTCCTGCGGAGTATATGGATCAGCTTAGATATTCATTTCCAAATGCTGAGATTTTTAATAATTACGGTTGTACTGAGGCAATGCCGCGTCTAACCGTAAAAAGGGTTGAGACAGAAATTGCCTCCAACCTAATTGGAGCACCGATTTCGGGGGTATCATTCAAGACCGACGAGGAGAACCGACTATATTTTAATAGCCCTTTTGCTTGCGTGGCATGGATGGAAAACCATGCTCTACATGAAGTAGATGATGATGAATGGTTGGCTACTGGAGACCTCGCAGGTAAAGTTGGTAATGGGGAGTGGGTGTTGTACGGGCGAAGCAACGAAATGATAAAACGTTATGGGGAAAAGCTTTCGCTCAGTGAGATTAGTGCTCACATCAGCAAATTCGTTGAGGTGGGGTTCAACATGTATGTAGACAAGGATGCCCAAGGGGAGGATGGATACATATTAGTCTTAGATAGCACTCCCAATCTTGAGAATCTGCTGTTGCAAATTCGTGCTAAATTTAAGCGTGTTTTTTGGCCGATTCGTATCGAGGTGATACATGATAAGTGGCCTCTGCTTCCGAATGGAAAGATTGATACTGTTTGTTTAGGCAGTTTTTTGAATAAAAACGTTTTGTGGAGGATGAGATGACTTCGGTGCCTGTCGAGACTATACTGCGACAAATATTTCGTGATGTATTCCTTCTTAAAGATACGGAGATTTTCAGTTCGCTCTATCTTACTGATATCGAAACGTGGGATTCATTAGGTCGTCTATCGCTCGCTGTTGCTATTGAGGAAGAACTGGGGTGCAAAATTGACAATGATGATGCTACCCAGATGAAAACATTCGGAGATGTTCTTTCTCTGGTAGAGGGAAGGAGATTTAATAAGTCGGCATTTTTAAACAGCGAGAACCTGACGAGAGAAAATTCAAAACATGAGTGACAGGATTTATAGGTGATAAGGAAAAAACGGCGACTTTGCAGGAGGAAGCAATACGAGAAAAGAGCGGAGATTTGGAGAACAATTGATCTCGATATTGCATAGGATTTTTCAATGAAAGAATTTAAATCTAATTTTGAGTTTAAAGATGACAGGAGCTATGTTAATTCATCAACTCTGATTGAAGAGGTGTGCAGGCTGGTCTATGGAAATTTTTATCCTGAGGGAAAATGGGAAATGCCTATGGTAGACGCAAAATTCCATAAGCCTATTTTATTCAGCGCAAAATTTCTAATCTCTGAAGATAGCTACAGATTTTCCGAAAATATCTCTGTTTCAGCCGATTTTAGTCTATTATAGAAACCCTTGCCCTGAGGGCAAGGTCAGAGTTCAGTGGCTTTGCCATCTGAACGACCCATTTGTTACAACCGAGGCTGAGTTGTCCCCACAACTTTAGCAGGATCAAACCTTCCGTTAAGACAGTTAATAAAGACTCAGACTTAGGTAAAGATTTAGATTTGGATTCTCTCGATACAATGAATTTTCTATTTGAAGTCGAGAAGGTATTTGATATTAATATTCCCGAATCGGATATATCGGAAAATGAATTGTTTAATATAAACAAGATCAATAGTGTCCGGTTAGGGTAGTAAAAAGAGTAGGCTTGAACCTCACAATTTGCTATAATGCTTTTATCGCTAACGCATTATTATCAAAAGGAGATTCAAGCCATGGCTCATCGTAACACAATTTTTCATTCTATGCTAAATTTTATTCCAAGACATCAATTTTCGGCTCTTGAAAACCAGCACGGCACCGGTCGTAAATCTCGAAAATTCAGCCGTTGGAATCAATTCGCACATTTGATGTTTATGCAACTGACTGGCCGAAAAAGCCTTCGAGACGGTATTCAGTCGATGAATTCAAGGCTTAAGAATCTGTACCATATAGGTGCGCGGCCTGTATCCCGCTCCACCTTTGCCGATGCTAATAACAGCAGGCCAGCATCATTTTACGAGGCACTCTTTGAAAGAGTATACCAGCGTTGCCGCCTCATATCCTCCAAACATAAGTTCAAATTCAAAAACAAGCTGTACAGTCTGGATGCGTCAACCATAGACCTTTCCCTTGGTGCTTTTCCCTGGGCTTCATTTCGCAGAACTAAATCAGCTGTAAGAATCCATACTTTACTAGATCATTCAGGCTACCTTCCGGCATTCGTATTCATTACCGATGGAAAAACCCATGAAACCAAGGTGCTCAAATCGCTCAATCTCCCTAAAGGGTCTATCGTTGTTGAGGATCGTGCGTATACAAACTATCAGTGGTTTAACAACCTCCAACAAAACGGCATATTTTTCGTGACTCGACAGAAAACAAATGCTGTATACAAGGTCACCGAACGGCGTCGGGTAAATAAAAGCCAAGGCCTGTCCTCTGATCAAACCATTGTCCTTACCGGTACCAAAGGGCTTTTATGCCCACAACCCTTGAGAAGGATCGGTTACCGGGACCCGGAGACCAAAATACACTATGTGTTTCTTACCAACAACTTCAAACTATCAGCCAAGACAATTGCTGATATTTACAAAGAGCGCTGGCAAATAGAGATCTTTTTCCGTTGGATCAAGCAAAACTTACGTATCAAAGCATTCATTGGAAATTCTCGAAATGCCGTAATGACGCAGATTTACGTGGCCTTGATCGCTTATCTACTCCTGTGTATGTTCAAATTTATGTCGAAAGTCTCTGCCAGTCTGCAAAACCTTATAAGAGTAGTACAACTTAACCTTTTTAGAACGTGTTCTTTAGAGGAGTTATTTGAACCGCCGCCAAAGGACTCAAACAAAACCATAATAAACAAGCAGTTGCAGCTTGCTTTTTTCTAACCGGACAGAATTGATATTATATAGGATTTTGTAGAGGAGATTTAAATCCTAGATATCATGATGTGTTGAACTGGCACCACTCAAATCACACTAAAAAAACCACATGTTTTAAATCACCGTAGGGTTATATTCCCCGCACATTGAGGCGTTCAATGCTTTTGAAGATACCCCACTGCTTGCGGCGAGGTTATTTCATGTAAAAACATATAGTTAAAAAATCGTTCTGCTTTTCCAAAATGCACCTGGTCGGTTTTAACTTGAAACAGCTTTTAATGTTTAATGGAGTATGGTGAGACGAGATAATAAAAAGCATTATATTTGCAAAGATATAAAATTTAAATATATCCTAAATTTGTTTATTACCGAAGGATTATTCAGAAAAAATAAAATAGTACTCCATTATTTAGATTCCAACAGAGTTTCGATCCTTTTAGAAAAACTCTGCAACTTGTTGGCTAAGAAACAAAACAGGAAATTTTCTTTTTTGCACTGCAATTATGACATATCTAAGATGAAAAATGAGAAAGGAATACCACTAATAACGGCCTCTGGTTGCGATGATCTATATGAAATAGTTAATAAAATAGATCAGACAGAACTTGGTGAAAGCAGGTCTGTGTTTGATTGTCTGAATCAAAAACTGAGTCCTGTAAAGAAAGATATAAGACTGTATATTAGACAACAGGTTGCCCTTGATATTTATCAGGACCTGATAATGGCTAATGTTACACATTGGCTCGCTACAAACAGAGAAGGTGAATTATACGGTAAAAATCCGGTTTTACTTATAGAAAAGAAGAGCTATTGG
>CAZOPG010000140.1:0-5897 GCA_964581585.1 uncultured Planctomycetaceae bacterium
AGAATGGTATATTTGTGAGCGACGGCGTGAATACGAACATCAATATTGATGTGAACGGTGTGCCAATGTTTGGCACGAATGCGTTCCTCTTTCAGTCTACAGCCAGTCGCAACGATGTGATCGAGATTCCGAACACGAAGGCACTTGGAGCAGAATTTACGTTGGCGGCCTGGATCGATACCGCCCGCCCGGGGGGTGTCCAGCGCTTCTTTGGCACCTACACTGGCGGCTCCTTGGTTGCCAATAATATACTTTTTGACTTTGATCCTGACAATATTGGGGTTCTGGGTCACTCCATGCGCTTCTTCGTCAACGGCTCCTTAACCACTGCCGATGCAACTTTCAACGACAATTTGTATCACCATATAGCGGCAACTTACAGCAATGGCGTTGTGAACTTGTATTTGGATGGTCTATCGGTCGGTAGTGGAAACGCGGGATCAGGACCGATAAATCTGCTCAAAAACCTGCGGGTAGGTAATGATTATGTGTTTGCCACTACGGGTGACACTCAATTTAAGGGCGACATGGATGACGTTTTGGTCTGGGATGAAGCACTTTCCGCTTCCGAGATACAGCAACTGGTTCGTTTCGGGGGAACCATCTTCTTTAACGGGGATCTAACCAAACTTGGTGTTCTGTATACGGCCGAGGGTGATACCACCTACGCAACGGATGGCTTGACCGGCGATGGATTGCAGAATGGTATATTTGTGAGCGACGGCGTGAATACGACTATCGATATTGATGTGAACGGCACGCCTCGATTTGGCTCAAAGGCCTTTCTGTTTAAATCCTCTGCTAGTCGCAATGATGCGATCGAGATTCCGAACTCGAAAAAGCTTGGAAAACAGTTCACCTTGGCGGCTTGGTACATCGATCCCCTCAACGGCAAACGTCACCAGCGGCTCTTCAGCAACTATAACGGTAATGGCTTCCTCTTCGATTTCGATCCCGATAAGAGTATTGGGTTTTCCATGCGCTTCTTTCGTTCCGGTGCATCATCGGTGAACGCCACCGCCACGTTCGCCGATAGTAACTATCACCATCTGGCGGCAACCTACGATGATGGTGCCGTTATACTCTATCTTGACGGCGTGGCGGTGGCCAATGGATCCGTAGGGTCTGGGGCCGTGTTGCTGGCCAGGGACCTGCGTGTGGGCGAAGACTACGTCTTCTCGACAACGGGCGATGCGCAACTGCGGGGTAGCGTGGATGACGTCGTGCTACTGTATGAGGCGCTCAGTCCTGCGGACATGATGAAACTCAAGACGATAGGGGCTCAAAAATTCTTCAATCCGCCTTCACAGGGCACCATGATCATAATCTGGTAATCATCAAACATTCTTACAGACGACCCAGATGAACTTCATAATCTGTCTAAAAAAACGCATCGTGCGTGTCAAGATAGTTCTAACGTGTGTTAACAAAACAACTATAAGGAAAGCCAATAATTTGAAAACTGGCTTAAGTATGTATGAAAAAAAAATCAAATTTAGAACTTTATTTTAACAATGACTCTACCGATTTTTTCGATGTAAAGTTTAACCTTCCTTCTCTGGAGCCGGAAAAACTTGTTTCGAAAGAAAGTATTGAAGCCGTCATTGAAGATTATGTTGATGTAATTATTGATGCTGGAGTTACAGTTTTTCTACAAAATACAAATGCTCGCAAAACCAATTATTCAAGCAATGTTTGGCAGAGCTTCTGGGACGATTCGGATAGTTGGCCATTACCAGGTAAATGTCAGGTTATTCATGACTTGGATGTAGATTACCCGGCGACAGTAGTAAAACGTTGTCGAGAAAGAAAAATATCGCCCTGGATATCTTTGCGTATGAATGATTGTCATTGCAACGATAGACCAGACCATGGCTTTCATGGCGACTTTTGGAAACTTAACCCACAATACGCCGTCAAAGGCTTTAACGATTATTTCGCAACCTGCCTTGATTTTGCTCATCAAGAGGTTCGAGATTATTTCATGGCCTTGGTCGAAGAAACTTTAACTCGATATGATATTGATGGTCTTGAATTAGACTTCATGCGTGAACCCTATTTATTCAGCAAAGGAAAAGAACAATCCGATGCTCCAATCCTAACTCAATGGTTACGTGAAGTGTATAAACTTGTAAAAAAATATGCCAAGCAACGTGGCCATGATATTCGATTAGGAGTTCGTCTGCCATCACGTCCGGTAGTTGCCTTAGCCCTGGGCTTTGATTTCATCACTTGGAACAAAGAAGAACTCCTGGACCTGCTGACGCCAACACCACGCTGGGGTACATTAGATCACGATATTCCTCTGATGGAATGGCGTGAAATGCTTGGAAAATCTAAGCTCACATTACTTGGAGGCCTTGAAGGCGGTTACAGGCCATATCTTGATGCTGATCTCATTAGCGTAAAACACTGTCCAGATGTTGCCTGGGGAGCCGCATGCAAACGTTTAGCAGATGGCGCTGACGCAATATATCTCTATAATTATTTTAGGGATGAGACTCCTGTGATGGAAGCCTTGGCCTATAAAGAGATGTTGCAAAGCATGACCAGCCTTGATACTTTATTGAGCTTACCACGCCGGGTTGGAATTACCTACAGTGACATCACTGCTCCAGGAGAAAATTATCAAGCTCAGCTACCGAAATCAGGTTCATATTTCGAGTTTTATTTAAACCCAGGGCCGACCGATACGGCGAACTGCAGTTTACTGCTCGACGCAGGAGACTGTAATAATATACCCCAGGTATTCGTCAATGGGGGACGTTGCGATTTTTTGAAACGTGATCCTGAAAGCGACTTGCTCGAATTTAAAATACCTGAAAGCGTAGTCAAGTCAAACTGCATAAATAAAATAGTGCTGTTATGCCCATCCTTTGAGACTCTGGAGATCAAAGCTGTGGAAATGATGCTAACGCCTAAAGCATAGGGTGGACGAGCGCAACCAAAAGAGTTAAACGCCTGCCTGAGTGAGTATACGTACAGTCAGGCGCAAAGGCGCAGAGAAAAGAAGAGGTTAAATTTCCGCCTGTCTGCGTGCGAGCATCGCACAGGCAGGCGCCGGAGCGACGCGGCTACAGCGTTAGTCTTGCAAATTAACGGTTGATTGCAGTTTCATCCTGTAGCCGAGTTTGAAGGAAATGGGCTCGGACAGTGTAATGCATGCTTCCAGCTTGCAAGTGAAGACGCCTACAACCTAGAAGGTTATGCTACCTTAAAATCTGCAAATCAGTATTGTATTGCAAGATTGGGAGCGAGAATGTCCCCATTCTCATGAAAAGTTTAGAGGTGTAAAATTGATTTGTAAGTTATTGATAAATATATTGTTAGAAATGATTAAAATAAAAGTAGATTAAAAATTATTGTGGAACATCAACTTTTAACCCGAGGTTAATATATAACGAATATGGTGAATCCCGCCCTCATTTAACCTGATATTATTAGGCAAAATGAGGGCGGGGGTGACATAAATTGATCAAGATGTCATCCCTATGGGATTCACTCTTTATTGTATTATCCTAGGGTTAAAACCCTAGGCTACAAAGATGTCGCCCCGCTGGGGCTATTATTACCCACAATAATTTATGAAGAACCATAAGTTACCACAAACACGGAAGTGATATGAGCTATATGATGATTAAAACCTGTCGGTCTGAAGAAAATATACTTTTTTCTCAAGAGAAAGCTTTTTTAAACATGAAACTATTACTCACAATGTATAAGCGTTTGACAATGGGAGTACTTACATTCTTATTAATAACAGTCTGCTTGAACTCAATATTTGCACAATCCGAAGAAGTGTGCCTTCCACCTGCTCGTGGTAAAATTATTTTTGCTGACAACTATGGAAAGACAAATAATCTGGTAAACTGGCAAGACAATGGACATTGGGCTAAGTCTTTAACAAAAATTAGTTTGTGTAACATAACTGGCGACGGTGAGGTTGTCTCTTTGGAGTTTGAGGGTTTTTCTCAGACACTTCGACTAATTCCTGGTTTTGCCGTTGATAAAGATGTCATCTATGAGCTTGAGATGCTTGCCAAGCCAATTGGTCAAATTGAACATGTGCGGTTTAATTTGCAAAAAGTTGATCACCCTTGGACGGTTGTTGGAAGCTTTGAAACTCGTAGCTCTCAGAGCGGCGACGGATGGCACCATTATCGTTTTCAGTGTCGAGCAAAGAAAAGTGATAAAGCTCCCTATAGCGTGAGGCTGTTACTCAATGGAGTGGGAAACATGCTTATTAAAGAATTGCGAATGACACAAGTCGATGAATTTGAAATTCCTCAAATGCCAGATCAGGTTAGTTCACAGTTGCTTAACAACAGTAATTTTGCATTGAAAGATGCATATTGGGCAATGTATGAAAACACTGAGCTCAAACCAGCAACAAACAGTCCTGCTTTTTACTTACAATTTTCACCTCCGGGCGGAAGGATTGTCTATGAACGACCATTAAAGTTATATTATGGCAATAAGTACTATTTGCAGATAAAAGGGGAAAATTTTGGAGGCAAACTAGGATTGAGACTTGTCAGTCCAGAACTGCACATTAACAAGGTATGGAACGTTAAATTTAAAGATGGAGAGTTTAATAGCACTTACATATTTGATGTTCCTGAATTTGGCACTGTCTCTGACACGGCAATTAATTTTCTGCTATTTCTAAATGGTAATAACGCAAGAATTGATAAAGTAAGCCTAACAAGCAGACCACCACAATCTGAAGCACCTGTTGAGAGTGGGATTGAGCTTCAATCAATTAGACCATTCGGCACTCGTTTTGTTGGGGAGCCTATTAAAGGTACAGTTAGAGTTAGTCAACCCTTGGGAATGCTACATGGAACACTTCAACTTAGCGATGAAAATCAGCAAGTTGTTCTCTCTAAACAGTTGACGTTAACAGAATTACCCGATGGCAGCAATGGGGCAGACTTTTCGATTGATAATGTACCGCCCGGATGGTACGAACTAAAATTTATTGTCAACCCGCCAACAAAACTTAAAATATTGAGTAAGGAAATTGAGGTTCTGACTAAAATGCCTGACAAAGATTATAAAGCAGATATGCTTGGTGGTCATTTTCAATGCACTTTCAAAGCAGACAAACAATTTTCCCAACCTACCCATTTTTCAAGTGTGACAATTGATCTCACCCGCCAGCGACAGGCTAGAGCTCTGGGCTTTAAACATAACCGAATGCACCCTCCACTGAATACAAAGTGGTGGCAAGTGGAACGCAAAAAAGGGGAATGGACTATGCCCGACCAAAGTATTGATGCAATTATTGAAGCGGGAATGGAGCCAACAGGTTTGCTTGATGGTACTGCTCGCTATGCCTCCACTGCCCCGGCGGAAATGCTTGAAAAAGTTAATATCCCCTGGTTAACCTGGGGATCATATCCAGCAAAAGATATTAAAGACTGGGAACGCTATGTCCGGAAAATGGTTTCTCATTTCAAGGGCAGGGTCAAGGTTTGGGAAATTTGGAACGAACCTAATCATGTTTTTATGAAAATAAACCCGCAATTACACAAATCCAAAGCGGAAGAATATACCAAATTGGTCAAAGCTGCTTACATAGTTGCCAAAGAAGTTGATCCAACGGTGACGATTGTGGCCGGAGCATTGGCAAGTAATGGAGGTGCCTTTATTAGAGAGTGCATGGATTTGGGTATACTTGACTATTGTGACGTAATCTCATTTCATGGCTATGGAGCCTCAAACAAAGCTGCCTTTGGAGCCGGATCTTTCAAAGAGTACACTGTTGAGTTCAGGGCAGGAATGGAAAAATACAATAAGTTTAAACCGATTTGGGATACGGAGGCTTCCATATCTGTTGCAGAAGGGCTCCTCGGCAGGATCAGTGCAGAAAATCAGCTTAAAGGAATTATCAC
>CAZOPG010000141.1:0-5881 GCA_964581585.1 uncultured Planctomycetaceae bacterium
CATTTACACCAGGATGAACCATCGTTTTTCTCCTTAAATCAAATTGAAATTATTTTACTTGTTGCCAGTTTACGCTTTTTCTGTCTATCTCCAATAATTCGGAGCTATAGATCAGCCATTTTTTGTCATCTGTCTTCCTGAGGAACAGACGTCCCTTAACAAGCATAAGAGATTTTCCCATTTTGGCAATGTCACTTTCCTCAGAAAAATGAACTATTACTTCAGCCGTAAATCTTGCTCGCTGTTTTTCAATTGTGATTTCTTTGCTCAGGGTAGATATTTTTCTTATTTCCGCAAAATGAAAAAGCCCCTCGCAATACACAAGTATTAAATCCTTAGACCCATTAACGGGGCCGGTATAGTCATCAGCAATAACTTCTTGGATAGGCGATATCTGCTGAGCCTCGAAGCTGTCAACGGCCCTGTCCAGGGCGGCATTTATTTTCTCGTAGTCTGTTTTTACAATAAAATCAAGCCCCAACGCCAAAGCAACAATAACAACAGGCAACACCAACTGCCACCATCGTCTCTTTTCAACAAAAACAGCTCGAAGAACCAGCACAAGCAACAAGCAGATGGTGGCTGCAACGATAAGCGTCCATGGTTGTTGAAAAATATTAAACATTGTTTAGCTCCTCAAAAGTAACTTTTAGTTTCCAAGATACCCGTCCTCGATACAGATACTTATAATATCACGAGCCAGAGGCCCGGCATCGCTTGAACCGTGCTGACCGCCTTCAACTACAACCACCAGAGCAATACTTGCCCCATTGCTATCTTCAGCGAAGCCGGCAAATAAAGCATTGTCCGGATTTTCTGTCGAGCCCGTCTTGCCGTAAACGCTAACGCCCTTCGACGAAAAGCCGCTGTTTTTGAATTGCGTATGGGCCGTGCCGCCGTATTCGCCGACCACCGCGCCCATTCCATCACGAACGGTTTCCAGTGCCTCTTTGCTCACAGCCAAATTTTGGCCGGCGTCATTATCTTCTGTTGTTTGCTTCAATAACAATTTCGGACTTTTGTATATCCCACCTCTGGCAATTGTTGCCATCGCATTTGCTATTTGCAACGGAGTTGCGCGGAAGTTGCCTTGTCCCAAACCAAAATATCTTAACTCCCCAGCTTTTAGAGGTGGTAAAAGTTCACGGTTTTGCTCCTCATAAGTAGGTATTTGGCTGGAAATAATGCCTGGGACCTGTTGAAAATTTCTGTCGCCATTCTGCTCAAATTTCGGCAACTGCAAAATAGCTCGCCCAAAACCAAAATTGTAAAGCCATTTCTGTAAGACATTAGGATTAAGCCTGCTGGCAAGCCTTGAAAAATAAATGTTACAGCTACCCTTGAGAGCGTTCCTGGCTTTATTCCCGCCTTCATAAGCCCACTGACCATCGTGGCCATAGCCGAATTTCTTTTGATACCAACATCGCGGCCAACCTTTTTGCGGCCTGTCTTCGCCGCAGGAAATCTGCTCATCAGCGGTAATTTTTCCCTCCTCCATTGCGGTAAGAAAAATTACAGGCTTAGCCGTCGAGCCGGGCGGATACTGCTTGGCAATCGCTTTGTTGATGAGTGGCCGATTCGGGTCATTCTCTAATTCGCCGTACTTGCTGCGGGCTGTGTTCAAGTCAAAATCAGGCAGTGAAACAATCGCAAGAACACCGGCACTGTTGACATCGATCACCACTGCCGCCATAGGTTTGTTCCACCATTTATCGTTAAGATTGCGATCCAGAAGCAGCTTTTCTATTTTCTTCTGCAATTCAATATCTACGGTGAGCATGACATCCTCGCCAAAGTTCCTATCTGTACGGCCAACAAGTTCCCTGTCGATATTATAAATCACCTTGCCGCGTCTGCCCCTCAGGATTGTTTCGCAGACATATTCGACCCCGCAGAAGCCCGCCGTCTCGCCATACTGATAGCTTTGAAGTTCGTCTTGCTCGTCAACGAGCCCAAGATCCTTGTTGTCGAAGGTACGCACCCAGCCGATTAACTGTGATGCAATAGTCTCATATGGATAACGTCTCATAGATTTAGGTTCAATTCTAACACCTTCGGTATCGATAAATTCCAACTGAGCTGCCAGTACCTCATCATCACTATTCAGGTTTATAATCCGATAGCTCTGGTGCATCTCAGCAATATCAACCTTCGCGGTCAAAAGCAATCGTTCATTCACATCCGGTACGACCTCGGCAAAATTATCATTCGGACATTTCCTTTTCCATGCCAGGTGCAGCCGCACATTCCAGATGGGATTGGTAATCTCCTTTGCAAACCTCGCAGTCAGTTCGTTGACGCTGATGCCTTCAAACCTGGCACATCTGTAAATTATTTCATCCAGTTTTTCCAGTTCATCGCTATAATCGCTTTTCAGATGATTCAGCCAGAACCTCTCATCAATCATCTGGACAATGGAATAGTCTATACTCAGCGTAAATTTGGCCTCATCGCAGGCTAAAACTTCCCCGTTCCTGTCTAGTATCCTGCCGCGAAGCGTGGGCAATTGTTTAGGTATTCCGGTGCGAAATTCCTCGATCTGCCTTTGCCAGGACGAGCTTGAGCTTAGCTGCATGTACGCCAGTCGGGTCATGCACAGGCCAGCAAAAACGGCACAGACACCAATAAATATTTTTAATCTTTTACTATACACAATGAAGCAATGAAATTAACCAACCGAAAAATTTTTATCAGCGGGAAGTCAGGCGATTTCTACCTGCCCCAGCCCAGTTTCCGAGAGCCTGGACAACCCACTTAATGACAAACCAGAACAGAGCCGAATACAACCCAGTCCCCGCCAAACGCCAGAAACCATATTGCAGGACGGACTGTATTTTGAACGAGACAAGAAATTTGACGATTCCACCGGCCAAAAGACAGACAATAAATATAATTATTGCCTGGTGCAGAGTCCGTTTCAGGAGAATAACCTGACGAAAATGTGCCAGCGCCGAACCCAGTATACCGAAAACAAGAAAGAACGGTCCCATCACTGCCCCTGAAATATCGGCAGCGAATCCGATTGCGAAGGAGGCTATCACCGCATCATACGTATTACAATTAATCGCGAAATAAACCAGCAAAATCAGTAGTAAGTCCGGCTTTATGTTCAGATATGTTACAGCTATCGCATTTAAGAGGCCACCTGCCTGCAACAGCGAAACTAACAGCAAAACCAATGTAAATCTTAACCAGTACATTCGTGCTTTTAATTTTCTCCTGATTTTATTACAATCACAGTAACATTATCTACAGCATTTAAATCACATGCCGGCTCAACACTGATATCCCATACCACCGGATTATCCTCATTAATAACGCAGTTCGATATTTTCCCTATTATTCTCGGTGTCGAGAGCAGACCGATTTTTTTGGCCGCATACACTCGATAACCGGTCCTGACTTCAAACTTGAGCTTAACATCTCTAATCTTCGCCCCAGTTGAACCGCCGCCGGTCATTATAGTATGGATGTAGATGTCGTCTTTATCCAGTGCCACCCGCACAGGAATTCTGCTTCCCAAGCTGGTCATTAATTTTACGCTGGCCATATTCGTATCAACATCATCAACAGTTCCTATGATACTGTTATAGCCAAGAACATACTGCCCCTTAGCCAAGCCGTCGGATGAACCGCGATTGATAATAATATCGCTTGCTCTTCTGCCGGTAACTTCCCCTGGCACAAGACAGGTACCTACGTTGGGTAGCGCTATCCTCAAACCGGCAAGTCTCTCAAGTTGCTCATGTTCCTGAAAAAAATCCTCCTGCAGATTCGCATAAGCGATCCATAGCTTATTATGCGTCTGCCTGTCCACAAACTGCGATCCCTGGCCGAAATCTATTGCCGAATAGTCCGCTGGATTTGAGCCTATTTTGAGGCAGAACCCGAAAATGCGAACAAAGGCAAAATTAAGCTTGTTTGTTGTACTTTGAGGCAGCAGGAGTAGAATAAAACCGACTAACACAAGACATGTCAATAACGCTGCTTTGGAAACTTTGGTTTGTTTGCGTGCCATTAGCTGATACTAACGTATTGAGTGTATCGATAAACTGACAAAGCCGGCGCCGACTTCATTCCCATCCGTATCCGTTGTGGTCCATCGTGTCTTTCCAGAGTTCCAGATTCTCCAGATAGACACTCGTACCCCTGGCAACACAGGTCAGAGGCTCTTCGACTATCGTCACCTTCAGACCGGTAGCATTGGCCAGAACGGTATCCATTCCTCTCAAGAGACTGCCGCCTCCGCAGAGGTTCACGCCGTTGTCGATCAGATCGGCGGCCAGTTCCGGCTCAGCTTTTTCCAAGGTCTGGGTAACTGTTTCTATAATACCAGCGATAGGTTCTCGCAGCGCCTCGCGAATCTCCTCGCTTGTGATAACAATTTTTCTCGGCAAACCTGAAATAGTATCCCGGCCCGCTATTTCCATCGTCAGTTCCTCTTCCAGCGGAGCAGCCGAGCCGAGTTGTATTTTAACCTGTTCTGCTCTTGGCTCACCGACAAGAAGATTATACGTTCTCTTAAGGTGATTGATTACCGCCTCATCCATATCATCGCCACCGGTACGGATAGATTTGCAAGTGCTTATATCGGCCAGGCTCATAATAGCAACTTCGGTTGTACCGCCGCCAATATCCACGATCATCGACGCCGTCGGGTCCGTTATGGGAAGTCCTGCTCCAATGCCGGCCGCCATAGGTTCATCAACGAGAAAAACCTTCCTCGCGCCTGCTCGTTCAGCACTGTCGATCACAGCCCGACGTTCAACAGCGGTTATACCGCTGGGTACCGCTATGACAACACGCGGACGAACAAGCCCACCTCTGCCGTGAACCTTACGAATAAAGTAGCCAAGCATTGCCTCAGTAATTTCAAAATCGCTTATCACCCCGTCTTTTAGTGGACGAATCGCTGTAATCGAACCTGGCGTTTTGCCAAGCATCTCACGGGCGACAAGTCCTACAGCCTCGCCGTTGTTCAAAACGGCGTTAGTCCCCTTACGAACGGCCACTACACTCGGTTCGTTAAGTACAATCCCCTCATTACGGACGCACACAAGGGTATTGCACGTACCAAGGTCAATACCCATGTCTATACTAAACCAGCCTAATAGTGCATCCAGCAACACAAACGACTCCTTTCTAGCGTATTGCTACTTCAACAATCTTGAACAATGTGTCGTATTTAAAGTAGCTCTGCACCGCAACCAGCGCGGCGGTGGCACAGACAATCCCAAAAACCACAGCCAACAGTATGGTATAAACATCGCTTGGAGCTTTTACTCCCTTGCCGCGAACAGATTTTGCACTCATAACATTAACCCAGTCAAATATTCATTTCAGAAATTTTCACACTTTACCATGTAGTCGAAACGCGGTCGCCAACTCTCGGCTGGCTCTGAATAACCTGCAAGGTTCCGGCAGCAACTTCATCGTCAACATCGCTGATACGGATATCACAAATAAACGGATCAGATGCATCGTCACGGATCACATGGAATATCATACATGAGACAACACCGTCCGCGGCACCGATGGAGATCGTCGCCAGCGGGCCGTCGATAGCTGTTACCAAACCCTGAAGAGAAGATTCTTCCGACACAACCCTTTGTTCGGTCCGCCTAGCAGGATCCTTGGTCTGAGTTACCAACGTTATCTCATCTGGACCAGTGCCTGGCTCAAGATTACCGGCCAATTGTTTTTCAAGTTTATCTTTTTCTTCGAGAAGACGTTTCTGCTCTATGCCCATCGCCTCTAATTGTGCCAACTTTTCAGTAAGCGCCGCGGTAAGCTCCCCGACGTCTTTATTCAGTTTGATCTCCTCGGCACGAGACAGATCAAGCTGAGCACGGGTCTGTTTCAGAGAATTCTCCATTCCGCC
>CAZOPG010000142.1:0-5862 GCA_964581585.1 uncultured Planctomycetaceae bacterium
CTCAGTGGTAGAGCGTCACGTTGCCAACGTGAATGTCGTGAGTTCGAATCTCATCGCCCGCTTTTGTATAGTATCAGTGAGGTATCGACTAAAGGTTAGTTTGGCACAGGTTGCTGATATGTTTATAAAATCGAGTTCGTGGCTTCGGGACGTGTTTTCCTGAGCCTTTTTTCTTTATAACGACGTTGTAAACAACAAGTTAGGAGTTTTTCGAAATGGCAGCAGAATCAGACAAACCCACCGCCGAGGCGGAGGTAAAGAACATCGTTACTATTGAGGATATCGGCCCTTGCAAAAAGAAGGTCTCGATCGAGATTCCCGAAGAAATAATCAAAAAAGCACTCGACCAGCAATATAGAGAGCTCAGCAAGGATGCCGAGGTACCCGGCTTCCGCAAGGGCCGAGCCCCGCGACGCCTGCTGGAAAAGCGGTTCGGCAAGGACGTCAACGAACAAACCAAGCTCAAACTCCTCGCAGATGCCAGCGAATCGGCCAGCAAGGACAACGAGTTGGACATACTGGGCGAGCCGGACATCAACCATGAAGATATTGAAATGCCCGAAACCGGCCCGATGAAATTCGACTTTGAGGTAGAGGTCAGGCCAGATTTTGAACTGCCCGAACTGGAAGGGATACCGGTCGAAAAACCAAAGATTTCGGTAACAGACAAGCAGATTACCGAAAGTGTCACTGAACTGCAAAAACGTCTCGGCCAGTGGACACCCAAACAAGGCCCAGTCAAAGCCGATGATCAGGTCGTCGCTAACGTTGTTATCCAGCCCGAAGACGGCGAAGAAGAACAAATCGAAAACAGCGAAATTGCCGTACGTCCCAACGGATATGCCGGCAAGGTGCCCGTAGAAAAAATGGATGAACTGCTGATCGGCGCAAACACAGGCGATGTCAAGGAGACAACAGTCGATGTGCCTGATACATTTTATAATAAGGATCTTCGTGGCAAAAAGGTTGCCGTAAAAATCACAGTCAACGACATAAAAGAACTCGTCCCCGCCAAGCTGGATAAGGAATTTTTCGGCAAACTCGGAATCGAAAACAAAGATGAGCTCAACGAAAAATTGCGTGAAAATGCAGAAATGGAACTTGAGCAGCGCATTCGCACTGCGATGCAGGAATCCGTTTATGAATATCTGCTGGCCAAAACAGAATTTGACCTGCCCACCGCTGTCGTGGCCGACCAGGCCGAGCAACTTCTCAAACGTCAGTACACGAGCCTGTTGATGCAGGGTCAAAAATCGGACCAGGTCGCTGAACTAATGGAGAATTTAAAAGCCAGCAGCGAAGAGCAGGCACGCAGCCAGCTGAAAACTTTCTTCATCATGGACAAAATCTCCGAAAAGCTGGAAATCAAGGCCAGCGAAGAGGAAATTAACGGCCATATTGCGCAAGTAGCGATGCAGCGGCAAATGCGTCCGGAAAAAATGAAGGAGCAGATGCTTCGCGACGGCTCGCTTTCACAGTTTGCCCTTGAGGTTACACAGCAGAAATGCGTTGATAAACTGCTCGAAACGGCGAAAATAAAGGAAGTTACTCCAAAAAAACCGGCCCCTGCCAAAAAGGTCGTAAAGAAAAAAACTGCCAAAAAGACTGAACCAGCAGAAAAAACGGCACCCAAGAAATCAACTGCAAAAAAGAAAAGTACCGAGTAGAAATGTCCGATATAACACTTGGTCGTTAGTAAATATTGAATAGTATTTAGAGGGATAATAAATGCTGATAGAGACGAATAGATTAGATATGGGAATTGGCAATGTCGTCCCGAGGGACCAGGCGCAAGGCTACCAGCGTACTCGCGAGATGACGCTGGACGACATGCTGCTGGAAAATCGTATCGTATTTATGATAGGCGAGATATCCTATCAAATGGCAACTTCGGTTGTCATGAAGCTGCTATACCTTGACAATCAGAAGCGAGGAACTGAGATAAGCCTTTACATCAATTCTCCAGGTGGCAGCGTGGACGACACGATGGCGATATATGACACAATGCGTTTCATCGGTTCGCCGGTAGCGACTTTTTGTGTCGGCAGAGCCCAATCCGGGGGCGCCATCATTTTAGCTGCAGGCGAAAAAGGAAAACGCCACGCATTGCCCCATGCAAAAATCATGCTCCACCAACCTTGGGGTGGTGTTACTGGGCAGGCGGCAGACATTGAAATTCAGGCGAAGGAAATCCTTAACGCGAAGAAAACGATTAACGAAATTGTAGCAGAACATACCGGCCAGCCTATCGAAAAGGTTGCCGCAGAGACGGAAAGAGATAACTATATGACCGCAGATGAGGCTTGTGAGTATGGGCTGATCGATGAGGTGCTGTACGAACAGGAAGAAGACGGCAAAAAGGATAAGAGCAAAAAGTAAAGAACGAAAGGGATGAGATGTCAGTGAATCAGACTCTGGTACCAATAGTAGTGGAAAAGAGCGGTCGAGGGGAGCGTTCTTATGATATTTATTCGCGTCTGCTTAAGGATCGGATAATCTTTCTCGGCGGTCAGGTCGATGACGATTCGGCGAATCTGATTATCGCCCAGATGCTCTTTTTGAGCAATGAAGACAGTAATAGCGATATCAGCTTCTACATCAACTCGCCGGGCGGTGCCATCACAGCTGGGTTGGCGATCTACGACACGATGCAGTTTTTGCGATGCGATGTGGCGACGTATTGCATCGGCCAAGCGGCGAGTATGGGAGCGGTTCTGATGACCGCTGGCACCGATGGTAAGCGATTTCTTCTGAATAACAGCAGAATCCTGCTGCATCAGCCATTGATCAGTGGTGTGCTGACAGGGCCGGCAACGGACCTGGATATTCAGGCTAAAGAAATTATTCGACTTCGCACGCGATTGTATGATATCATATCAAAGCATACCGGCAAGAAAGCGGAGAAAATCGAAAAGGATTGCGATAGAAATCTTTGGCTTGAGGCTGATGAGGCGATTGAGTACGGCCTTGCTGACAAAATTTTGCAGAAGGCTCCTGAGGTAGTATCTGACAAATCTGATAGTGAGTGAAAGTGAAAAGCGAAAAATTCAAGAATTTTGCTTATTTGTTTCTGATCTTCGCGGTAGTTGCTGGCGGCTGTAAGAGCGCTTCCAAAAAAGCGTCCTTTGAAGCACAGAATGAGGCGCTATCGATTGAAAACGAGCAGCTTACGCAGAGTGTCAAAAAACTGCAGATGGAAAAAGATCAGCTCACGGGCCGACTGGAAGTTTTAAGTGGGCTTGAGGGGGACGTAGGGCTGGAGGCGATGCCAAGGCTTAGTAAAATTGAAATTTCCTCCCGGAGTGGGGTGTATTATAAAGACAAAAACGGCAGTAAGGAGACGCTGAGAGTTTATGTCCGGACGTTTGATGATGATGGGGATGCGATTAAAATTCCGGGCAGTATTGCAATTCAACTCTGGAACCTTAACGCTGAGGCAGATAAAGCTTTGCTGCGAAGCTGGGAATTGGGGCCTGGAGAAATTAAGAAGCTCTGGTCGGGGACGTTTATGACAAGTTATTACAGGTTGCGATTTGATGTGTCCGATCTGGCTATTAATTCCGGGGACGAATTGACAGTTAATGTCAGCTTTACGGATTATCTTAGCGGGGCAGTTGCAAAAGCACAAAGAGCGATCAAGAATTAATTTTGAATTCTTGATTTTTTAGCCACGAAGGCGTGAAGAATTAAAGTATAGAATAACAGTAGGCAGAATTGTGGGGCCGCTTGGAGGGGATATTCTAATAGATTTCTCGACTTCACTCGAAATGACATATAGGCGGGATTTTTTGTTGTTAATTTTGCTTTACTAACAGAATGAAATAGTAGATGATATTGCAGGATTTCAGAGTAAGGTTAAGAGGGTTTTTATATAAGGCGGGTTAAATGGTGAGTATCTTTGAAAACTATATCTCAGCAATCAATAAAGCATATTCAAGAGGAGATGCAACCGAACATACGCACAGGCCAGCACTTAAAAATCTGATAGAAGCAGTAAATAATAAAGTATCCGCAATAAATGAGCCTAAACGAATAGCCTGCGGGGCTCCAGATTTGTTGGTAACCTTCAAAAAACGGAAAATTGAACATTCTATCGGCTATATCGAAGCAAAAGATATTGGTATAAATCTAACGCAAGCTGAAAAAAGCGAACAACTTAAAAAACGTTATCTGCCAAGCCTTGAAAATCTTATATTAACCGATTACATCGAATTTCGCCTGTACATTAATGGTGAAAAACAATTAACCGTAAAACTGGCAGAAGAGGCTGGCGGAAAATTCAAAACCACAGAAAAAGGAGAAAAAGAACTACAGCAGCTACTTAACCTTTTTCTTGATCATGAGCCTTTAAGAATCAGCAATGCAAAAGAACTAACCGTAAAAATGGGCCATATCGGCCAAATGCTCAGAGATATAATAAGTGAAACATTCAAACAGGAAAAAAAGGCAGGCAGCCTGCATAGCCAATATGAGGCTTTCAAAGAAGTTCTGATACACGATTTGACAGAAGAACAATTTGCAGATATGTATTCGCAGACAATCTGTTATGGACTGTTTAGTGCAAGATGCCATCTGGATGATATGACTTTGTTTGGTAAGGATGAACACGCTGTTTTTCATGGGATGGATGAAAAGAGAAAAGAATTTACACGACAAACAGCCGCATATCTTCTGCCGAAAACAAATCCATTTCTACGAAAGACGTTTGGACATATTGCGGGGCCTGAGCTTGATGATACTATCGCATGGCTTGTTGACGATTTAGTAAGTATTTTGAGAAAAGCCGATATGGCCAGTGTTTTGAGGGATTTTGCTCAGAAGACAAAGAGACGCGACCCGGTATTTCATTTTTATGAAACGTTTCTTGCGGAGTACGATAAAAAACTTAAAAAGAGCAGGGGTGTTTATTATACGCCGGATGAGGTGGTCAGTTATATCGTTCGTAGTGTCGATATTTTATTGAAGGAAAAATTCGGCCTGCAAAGAGGATTGGCAGATAATTCAAAGGTGAAAATTGATGTAAGCAAAAAAGGTAATGGCAAGAAAAAAGAAGAAAAAGAAATACATAAATGTTTGATTCTTGACCCTGCGGTTGGGACGGGGACTTTTCTGCATGAAGTCATTGAACAGATTTACGGCAAGTTCAAGAGACAGAAAGGGAGCTGGTCGGGTTATGTAAAAGATCATTTGCTGAAAAGGATTTTCGGGTTTGAGTTGATGATGGCACCTTACGCAATATGCCATATGAAATTGGGGCTGCAATTAGCAGAGACGGGATATGATTTCCAAAGCGATGAACGGTTGGGGGTCTATCTGACAAATACGCTTGAAGAGGCAGAGGAGATAAGCAGAAATATTTATGCGCAGTGGATAAGTGAAGAGGCAAGAGAGGCAAATAAGGTTAAGAATGATTTGCCAATTATGGTAGTACTCGGTAATCCACCTTATTCGGGACATTCTGCTAATGACGGCGATTGGATCAAAAAACTTGTTAAGGATTATTATTTTTGCGATGGCGAACCTTTAGGCGAAAGAAATCCCAAATGGCTGCAAGACGATTATGTAAAATTTATTCGTTTTAGCCAATACAGGATAGAGCAAACTGGCAGCGGGATACTGGCGTTTATAACGAATCATGGTTATCTGGATAATCCGACATTCAGAGGGATGAGGCAAAGTCTGATGCAGACATTTGATGAGATTTATCTGCTGGATCTGCACGGAAATCAAAAGAAAAAAGAAACCTGCCCCGATGGGTCAAAGGATGTGAATGTTTTTGATATTCAACAGGGAGTATCGATAGGGATTTTTGTAAAACGGCCTGAAAATGACGGAGCTACGAAAATATATCATTCGGATATT
>CAZOPG010000143.1:0-5862 GCA_964581585.1 uncultured Planctomycetaceae bacterium
AGAAAGGCGATACTTTGCTTGGACCTTTGCTCAGTAGTCTTTTATGCTGATGCTCAATTTCCTGGATACCACCGATGCCGGTGCCGACAACAACTCCTGCCTTTCTGGGGTCTTCGGCGGAAAAATCAATGCCACTGTCTTTTACCGCAACAACTGCCGCTGCCGCGGCAAGCTGGGTGAAACGATCCATTCGCTTGCTCTCTCTGGCATCGAGATATTTTTTTGGATCGAAATTCTTAATCTCACCGCCAATCAGGACAGGAAAAGCAGAGGCGTCAAAATTTTCAATCATCGAGACACCGCTTTTGCCTTCACAAAGGGCATCAAAAAGCCCTTTAGCCGTTTCCGCCAAGGCAGTCATACAACCCAAGCCCGTAATCACTACTCGCCGTTTACTCATTATATCCAGTTTGTATCTCTAATCTTCGTTTTTTGTTTTGGCGACAGTAACGATATAGTCGATAGCTGCCCCAACGGTCTGAATCTTTTCCGCTTCCTCATCGGGAATACTGGTATCAAATTCATCTTCGAATTCCATTACCAGCTCCACCGTATCCAAAGAATCGGCGTTTAGGTCGTTGATAAATGAGGTTTCCCTGCTAATTTCAGCTTTATCAACACCCATCTGCTCACTGACGATTTCAATTACTTTGTTTTCAATAGCTTCAGCATCAATACTCACTTGTAAATCTCCTTAAATACAAAACATAAAAGAGCTATTTTTTACGATCAATCTGCTCGTTTTTAACATTAGGGCGGTACTATACCTGCTCTGAGGGTTTGTTTCAAATGTTTTTTTCATTTTTCTTACATTGCCATTCCACCGTCCACACAGATAACCTGCCCATTGATATAGCCGGCATCGTCACTTGCCAGAAAGGCAATTGCCTTTGCCACATCTTCAATAGTCCCAAACCTGCGTGCAGGGATGATTTGTTTGGCGGCATCCTTTACCATATCCGGCAAAACATCTGTCATTTCCGTAACGATAAATCCCGGTGCGATACAATTTGCCGTAATATTTTTCTTTGCCACCTCACGAACCAAAGACTTGGTCATTCCGATAAGCCCTGCCTTGCTCGCGGCATAATTGGTCGAGCCTGCCTGGCCCATAACGCCGGCAACCGAACTCATGCTGATGATCCTGCCGAACTTGTTGCGAAGCATAGATCGCAGAGACGCCCTCGTCGCCATGAATGCAGCCCTGAGGTTCACTGACATAAGCAGATCATACTCATCATCACTCATCTGCATCATAAGCCTGTCCCGCGTTATTCCAGCATTGTTTACGAGTATCCCAACTCCGCCGTATTCCTTGGCGAGTTCTTCGATGACCTTTGTCAGTGCTTCGGTCTTTGTGATATCAACACATTTGGTTACAACACTATATCCAGCCTCTGCCACAACTTTTTCAAGTTCTTTGAGTTGTTCTTCATTAATATCGAGCCCGGCGACTATGCGTCCCTGTTTGAGCAGTTCGAGCACAATACCTCGGCCGATTCCTCTTGCCGCCCCGGTTACAATTGCTAATCGTTTTTCAGACATCCTGCTATCTCCAAAGTTTTCCTTAACAGATATATACTTACAGTAAAGCGGCGACTAATGCAAGTCTTTGATTGCCTCGGGGCCACTAATATTTACTACCTTGGTTTTGCGATTGATCCTTCGCATAAGCCCTGTCAAAACCCTACCGGGGCCGATCTCATAAAATTTTTCCACGCCCTCGCCAAGCAGCCTTTCCATACATTTTTGCCATAGAACAGGCTGAGTTAATTGTTTTACAAGTCCCTGTGAGATTTGGGCCGAATCGCCGTAATATTCGGCATTTATATTAGCAATAACGTCAATATTGCCAATTTCGGCGATATTCGCCTCTCCGATAGCCTCTGCCAGGGTTTGTGCGGCCGGAGTCATCATTTCACTGTGAAAAGCTCCGGCAACCTCCAGAATAATCGCTTTCATGGCACCGAATTCCTCAGCCATTTCCGCCGCTCTCTGGCAGGCGCTGACGGCTCCGGTGATTACGATCTGGCCGGGACAGTTAAAATTGGCAGCTTTTAGCAGTTCACCCTCGCTGGCCCGCTGGCAAAGTTGGGCGACTTTTTCCTCATCCAGCCCGATTATGCTCACCATCGAACCTTTTGACGCATCAGCGGCGGCTTGCATTGCCTGACCTCGCTTCTGAACAAGAACCAGTGCATCTTCAAAACTGATTATTCCCGCCGCGTATAAAGCAGTATATTCTCCCAAGCTCAGCCCAGCGGTAATGTCGGGGGTGCTGATAAGCGATTCTGATTTTAGAACCTCTAATATTGCAGCCGAAGTTACGAAAATTCCAGGCTGAGAAACTGTTGTACTGTTTAGTTTTTCCGCCGGCCCCCCAAAGCATATCTTTGCCAGGTCATAGCCGACTATCTCGTTTGCCTTTTTGAATATATCATCGGCAACCGGCCAGGCCTGGGCGATATCTTTGCCCATACCAACAACCTGTGCACCTTGACCAGGAAATAAAAAAGCAGTTTTCATGAAAATACCCTGATGATTAAAATTCGATTACATTTGCGCCCCAGGTCAAACCCCCTCCAAAGGCAACAAGCACCACGATATCGCCGGAGTTGATATTACCTTCTTTGAGACACTCATCCAGTGCGATAGGAATTGATGCCGAAGATGTATTGCCGTACTTATCAATATTTATAAAAAGTTTTTCATCCGGCAAGCCCAACCGTTTCGCGCAGGACTCAATGATCCTCGCGTTCATCTGGTGCGGAATAACCATTCGAATATCGTCCTTGCTCAGATTACAACTGGTCATGCACTCTTCGACCATCTCCACAATTCTGCGGACGGCAAGCTGGTAAACTTCTCTGCCGTTTATCTGCATGTAAATAAGGTTCGGATTCTCAAGCGTCTCCTTCGCCGGGTACCTGCTTCCATATGCCGGGCAGTTCAAAGTCTGCCACGCCGACCCATCCGCACCTGATGTGCTGTACATAATACCTTTTGAGCCGCCTTTGGACTGCTGGACAATTACCGCACCTGCTCCGTCGCCAAAAAGGATACAGCTTTTACGGTCTTTGTAATCTGTGATCCTGCTCAGCGTTTCGGCGCCAATTACAAGGACGTTTTTGTATCGGCCGCTTGCTACGAACTGCTGTGCTACAGACAGGCCATACACAAACCCGCTGCACGCCGCCGCAAGGTCAAATGCCCAGGCATTTTTAGCCCCGATAGCATCCTGAATAAAACATGCCGTCGACGGAAATACCATCTCAGCCGTTACCGTTGCTACCAGAATCAAATCAAGCTGTTCAGCGTCGAGATTTGCCTCGGCCAAAGCTTTTTTTGCCGCTTCAGTCGCTAAAGAAGCTGTTGTTTCATTCTCAGCGGCAATTCGCCGGGTCTTAATTCCTGTGCGAGTGGTAATCCATTCGTCCGAAGTCTCTATCAGTTTCGTTAGGTCTTCGTTCGTTAATTTTTTTGGGGGGGTGTAACTCCCTGTTCCCGCTATAACTGCATTGAAATCCGTCTCACTTGTTCTGATCGAGCAACTCATCTGTGGTCCTCACCGAGCTGGCCGAAAGATACTCGATTATTTGATCGTTGATTCTTTCGGTATGGTATGTTTTTGAAATTAAAATTACGTTTTTTATAGTTCGTTCATTGCTTGAGCCATGGCAGATCATTGCGGTTCCGTTTACACCAAGAAGCGGTGCCCCGCCGTATTCATGATAATCGTATTTTTGATATATCCGCATCATAACGGGTTTGAATTTCAAAGCAAGCTTGAGGGATTCCTGTTTCAGTTCATGTTTGATCGCCTGAAACAGCCCGCCTACCAGCCCTTCAGTAAGTTTCAAAACAACGTTTCCAACAAACCCCTCTGTAATTGCCACATCACAAATACCGTGGAAAATATCTCTTCCTTCGATATTGCCGATGAATTGCATATTCTTGTCGGATTTGATTAACTCACGAGCTTTTTTAACGATTTCATTTCCCTTGGCGTCTTCCTCGCCGACACTCATGATGCCGACTCTGGGTTTTTCAATCCCTAACAGACATTTGCTATATATGCTTGCCATCACGGCATACTGATATAGATTTATTGGCTTGCAGGCAATATTTGCCCCGACATCGCACATCGTTACAGGCCCCTCAAACGTTGGAAAAACCACCGATATTCCCGGCCGATTCACCCCTGCCAGGTTACGCATTCGCAGCTGACAGGCCGCAATATAGGCTCCGGTATTTCCCGCCGAGATTACAGCGTCCACCTCACCATTTGCCGCCATTTTCGTCATTACAGCGATGGAGCTTTTGCGCTTTTTGCGAAGTGCCTCAGTCGGAGACTCATCCATAGCAATAACTTCAGGAGCATCAACTATTCTAACCGGCTTGCCGAGAAGGGCTTTTGCCGGCAATACAGCCTCAATAGCCTTCTGTTGACCAACCAGAACAATCTCGTCATCTGCATCAAGCTGCTCCAGCGAACCAAGAGCACCCTCAATAATTGCTTTTGGTGCGTAATCGCCTCCCATAGCGTCAATTGCGATGCGCATTTTTAACTGGTTTCCTCTTTAGCAAGGTCCAACTTGATTTTAGGGTTTACATACCCACAATTTCCGCACGCGCCATGTGGAAGCTTAGCGGTACTGCACTTTTTGCAGATCGAATAGTTCACCGGCGACAACTTCTTGTGGTTGCGACGCGTCCTGGTCCTGCTCTTACTTGTCTTTTTTGCTGGTAACATTTACTTGGACTCCATATAGGGAAACGCACTTGATAGCCCAGGTAGGCTTTTTTGTCAAGGAAATTTTGCCAAATTATAGATTTTGCACTTTTATCATTGAAATCTGAACTGAAATGTTGTAAAGTTTCCGTTGGCCTGTTGTTATTGTAACTGTTGGAATGGGTTATGGAATTTTATTTTTTCGTCCGTTTACGCCGGATAATTGGAGTTTTGGACAAATGGCACGGGATTCACGGCGAATGGCATTATATGAGGTGATCGGCAAAACTGAGCTTAAGTCTGCTCAGAATAAAGAGTTAGGCCGACTAAGAAGTAGTGAGCCTCGCACAAAACCGCTCATTGATTCGATGTTGCGTCGAACAGATGCTTCGTCTGTATCGGATGTGAAACCGTGGCCCAATAGGCCAAAATGGTTGCGTTTTTATAGTAACCGAATAGAGTTTTCGTTGTCCTGGCAGGTAGCGATTATTGCAATTTTAACAATTTTCGCAATATTTTTAGTATTTTTCCGGCTTGGACGGATGACGGCAGGCGCAAATGCTGAGAAAATCAGCAAAATTGCCCCAAAGCCGACTGTCAAAGCGGCGGCAGTTGTTGAAAAAACCGAAGCCAGGCCGTTTGGCAGGCCGCCAGTTCCAAAGATGGTTGTGCCTATGGGCGAGAATGTGGTTGTGATTGCCAGCTACAACCTAGCGTCACATTTGGAGCCGGTAAAAAGTTATTTTGCCGGATTCGGAATCGAAACAGAGATAATAAGACAGGCTGGAAGATTTTTGCTGATTACACAGCAGCGGTACGACAACCCGGCAAATACCGGCACTGACGGATATAAGGCTAAACAGAAAATAATCGAAATTGGAGCCAACTATAGACCGCCGAAAGGCTCTGGCTTTGAGAGCTTCGCTCCAAAATTGTTTTCTGACGCATATGGTATGAAAGTTAAGAGTAATCAGGAGTAAAATTTATGTCTATTGATAGGTCGTTAAAAATCAGCGGAGCCTTAAACCGGCACCGCAATGTTCTGACCAGGGACGAAAGAATCGAAAAACTCCAGGAAGAAGGAGCCTGGGAACAGGGCGACAGCCTGGTAGGTCTGCCGAAAGTGGCAC
>CAZOPG010000144.1:0-5844 GCA_964581585.1 uncultured Planctomycetaceae bacterium
CAGGTGGAATCTCTATATTATAAAAAACAACATTATTACTATCATAGCCAAGGATCAGTGGAACGGGCTGGTCTGTTTCGATAGAAGAAATAATCTGCTCGCAAAACTGGTTCCACCCCATCTGCTCAGCCGAAACCTTTTTGTGCCAGAGGAGTTGGAAATTATTCCCCGATTTCCTTACAGCCACAGCTTTGAATAAGTCATCTTCCCGAAACAGGCTGATGACAACATTATTATATTTTGTTTTTTCCGAAATGGATTTCAAATGCCTACTCCTCGATACTGATACAATATCCTGCAGCTTTGCCCATTACGATCGATAACAACCTCAGCGGCGTTCTGCGTGCCAGTGGTGTCGGCCACGGCGGAAGCTTTAATCGTAAAAATGCTTGAACGAGTCGTTAGGTGGTTGGCTATTTTTTTGAAACCACTAATACCAAGCGTCCTGACATCCAACAATGAGCCGATAGTCTGCATCGATTCAGAAAGATTCTGGCGATGATTAATAATCGCCTGCGCCGCGGATTCATCGCCCTCCAGCAGTGCTGTAAAGACTTCCTTAGATGCGGTGTTAACATTAACTCGGCCGAGGATTATTGCATCATCGGTTATGGTTATATTATCGATGATCTTTTTGAAAGTTTCCAAATCAAGCTGCTGTGCCTGATTGGAATTGCCTTGTGAATTTGACGCCTTCTTAGGGCTATTCTTGTTTATCAAATCCGAGATGCTTTTATAATTTTCTTTGCGATTTTCAACGATCCACTTTGCCTGACCTCTGGATATCTTCAAAGAATTTACAAGGTTGTTCTCGTCGGAACTATTAATATTCACCCTGTCATTGCCTTCGAGGTCTTTATTCGTATCATAAGAATAGCAGCCAAGATAAGCGATTAGGCCGAGATTCAGAACCTCATCGCCATTATCTTCAGGCAAAGATTCATCGCGATCTTTTTCATTATAGTCGAGCCTGCCGTTGAGATTTGTATCTTCGCCGTAAAAAATATCAGCAGTAACACCCCTTACCAGCAGCAGTTCACGTATCGTTCTGAACTTATCGTTTCTTATCGGATAGCCATTGGTAAGCTTAAGATAATACTGAAGCTCTGCGCCGGCCGGGCCTGGCTTGTCGTCTTCGTCCCGCCAGTCGATTATAGCGTCGGCAATTTCGTCCGTTCCATTCGGCAAAGCTAAAAGCTGTTTTCTCGTCGCGGTGTTGACATTTAGTTTTGATGCCTCATCAGTAATGGCAACGGTAAACCCACATCTATCCAGCGGTGTCTCGTTGAAATCCTCATTGGCACTTGACCACAGATCTTCAAAACCATCGCTCTGCTTTTCGTCATCTCTCAATACAGCCTTGCCAACCTCTATACCTGCAGAACAGGCCCATTTACACCTTGTTTGCTCAGCTACGCTCAACCCTGCTCGCGTTTCGATCCTGCTGGTTCTTGCCATCGAGGCAACGACAACCATCAGGATTACGATGATCCATAAAACCACGACAAGCACCATGGCTGACCTGTATTTAATTGTTTGTTGTATCTTCTTCATTGCTCACTTGATTTATCTGAGAACTTATTTTTGAAAGATCGACCAGAAACGATTTACTTATCTGAGTTTTTTCGTCAACGCCTCGGCTGGCAATCGTAACGTCTAGTATCTGCGGCAGTTGTCTCTGCTGGCCGGTCCATTCCGCCAGCCATTCCTGGCCGTCATAATAAAGAACAGAAAATGTGGTAATATCTTTAGCGATTATCGTTAAAATTCCACCGGTACCATAATCAGGGTCGGCGCTTGCGCCGGCAATTTTCGGACAAAACCGCCTAAGGAACATATAACTCTGCTCATCCTCGTCAAAGAGCAGGTAATACTGCACTTCATAAACATCAGATTCAGGTGAACCGATCCTGGCTTTGGTTCGACTAACGATATGCATGGTCAGGCTATGGACGATCTTGCCCGTATCCTGTAATTCGAGAAATTCGCCCACAAGTTTGACGGCATTTTTCTGTGTGTCGATATAGAGATTGCCGCAGTCATTTTTTATCAGGTTACAAGCGAAGCGAAGTTTATTCGACGAGTCTATGGCCTTGTAAGTACGATCTCTGCCTGCAACAACTGTACGCATAGCCGCCACAGCCGTCATTGCAACGAACGCGCCTATTATTGCTGCCACCAATACTTCAAGCAGCGTAAAACCTCTTCTTCGCTGTCTCATATTCATACCAATTAAATCTGCTTATTTTTTAACAAAAAGATTTTCTTCACTGCCGAGCAGCATCGTCTTCGCTGAAATAACACGCTCTTTATTCGCCCTTTTCCACGAAACAGTGATATTAACCTCGTACAACTTTTCGGTATCCGTAAGTTTCGTCTCGACATCCCAATGATACGTCAGCTCAATACCTTCGAAATCGCCGTCGGTCTGTCCTTCTTCGAGAAAATCGTCAATGCCGACATAAGTTATTGCCTCCAGCTGTCTATCGAGTAATTCCCATCCATGCTCATAATCCCGATTCGTCCGCACGGAAGTCAGCGACCTCGTGCAAATGCCGCACAGTACAATTACGGCAAAACTGAGTATCACCGCAGCGATGATTACCTCGATCAAACTGAAACCGTCTCTATTATTCATCCTGCGTATCCAAATCCACAATGGGCATCTTTATCTCTTCGGCCAGGCCGAATTTTATCTCCGGACTTTGGCCGGTAGAAAACAGCGTTAACGTATAATGATTTTCGCCGTCACCTATTTGGGCGATTAACATATCCGAAGTTCCATCCGGATAGAACAAAATCACACTGATCTGCTCATCGTCAAATTGAGGCGTCGCGGATGGCCTTAAAGCAACCTTCCAAAGCCCCTCAAACTTAATGTCTTCGGGAAAAGTAACGGGCCGGCAGTATTGATTCCGAATTATAATTTCCTGCCGCTCAGAATTTTCTTCGTCAAAAACATTTCTTTTCAGACAGAAGCTGCCGCTGTTCTTCTCCAGTACCAGGTCAACATTGCTCGCGGTTTCGACAGCAACTATCTTCGCATACCTGATGGCAAGGGCCAACTGTCTGGTACAGCCGGCAACCTGGAGCCTTGAATGGGTACGCACATAGTATCCTCCCGCAGCTCCGGCTAATAGCGTTATCAGAGCCACAACAACAAGCAGCTCTATCATCGTAAAGCCGTTGTGCCTGCTATTCGTTGAAAATATCCTCGTTCTCACTTCCTTCTTCTCCTCCTGGTTCACCGTCGGCACCATAACTTACAATATCAAAACTGCCGACATTTATTGTTCCTTCTTCCTCATAGACATATGGATTTTTCCACGGGTCTTCGAGATGGCTGTATTTCAGGTATGGCCCGTTCCACTGTTCTTCAAATTCAGCGGGAGCCTCGATCAATGCCTCAAGACCCTCATCATCAGATGGATACCTGCCGCAATCAATATAGAAATTTCCCAGGGCACTTTCGAGAATAGCCATTTTACTTCTGGCAATATCTATTTTGGTTTTGCTCAGCCCTTTGAACATCCGCGGAGCTACAAAGACGACCAGCATCGTTATAATCAAAACCACCACAAGAAGTTCTATTATGGTAAATCCTTTATGCTCTCTTTCCATCTGCAATTCCTTTCATTTTTTTCATAGACAACATCATTTCACACCACACCGCCACCAAGTTCCATGATAATAATCGGCAGAAGAGTAGCAGCAATAATAAACCCGATAACCAGAGCAAGCAGTATTATCAACACTGCTGGGAAAATTGCCATAAATTTTGTAACAGCGGCGTCGGCCTCGTCATCAAAACTTTCAGCGGCATTGAGCAACAATTCGTCGAGCTTGCCGGTATTCTCACCGACCGAAACTATCTGCACCAGTAAAGGCGGAAAATGCCCCGAATCTGCCAGAGGAGCCGCCAGCGGTGCCCCGGATTTTACTTGCTCGGCAACACTGTCAATTTCGCGTGCTAAAAGCTCATTGCCAAGCGTATCGCGAACCACAGCCAGTGCCTCCAATATCGTAATCCCGCCTTTTGTTAAAGCGCCAAGTGTGCGGGCAAAACGTCCCACCGCTATCGACCGCAGTACGGAGCCAAACACGGGCACCTTGAGTTTGAACGAATCCCATCTGAGTTTTCCGCCGGCGGTTCTGCTCCATTTTTTGAAAGAATAGACACCGGCCACGATAGCACAAATCACAAGCCAGCCGAAATGCATAAAAAATTCACTCATCCCCAGCAATACTCTTGTCGGCCAAGGCATTACATCAACACCCATCGAGACGGTGTCGAATATCTTCGGAAGAATGAATGTTACGACGATCACCACGGACGCAAGGCCAACGCAAAGCACTAACATCGGATAGACAGAAGCGTTTTTGATATTGGCTTTGACTTTTTCTTCCCTTGCCAAAAGGCCGGTCAATTGGCCCATGGTCTGGTCAAGAATGCCGGCTGTTTCACCAACCCTTATCATCGAAATATATAACTGGCTGAACACCTGTGGATGGGTCGTCATAGCATCGCTTAGAGACTCTCCTCCGCTGACAGCCTCGGCAAGACTTTCGAGCAGTTTTCTAAGCGTCGGTTTATGCTGTTGATCTGTAATTATTTTCAAAGCCTCCAGCAGAGAAAGTCCCGCGCGCAAAGCTGTACTTAACTGACTGGTCATCGCAAGCAAATCTTTGCCGGAAACGGTTTTGGAACCAAACGACCTGAAAAGATCGACCTTTTCCTTAACATCAACTTTGCCGGCCGCTTCACTATCAACCTCGGCCAGTTCTGTAACGAAAAACCCTTTTTGCGTTAGCGCAGAAATAGCTGACCGCCTCTGGACAGCTTCAATTGTTCCATTTGTTACCCCGCCCTGGGTATCGACCGCTTTGTAAGAAAATTGTGCCAAAAAAACTCACTCTATTTAATGTTATTTCTACTCTTCCTCGATAGCCTGTGTTACACGTAAAACTTCTTCATGCGTTGTCATGCCAGCAAGTATTTTTCTTATCCCGTCATGCCGCATAACTTTCTGCTCGGACGGTAGTGCATTTTTGATCTGTTCAAGCGTTGCCTTTTGTGAAATCAACTGGCGAACTGGTTCATTTACTTTAAGCAGTTCAAATATACCAACTCGCCCTTTCATTCCTGTGCCGTTACATTCCCTGCATCCTGCACCACGACGGAATTTTCTATCGGGCTCAATGCCTACCGAATTCTTCAGGCTTCTTACCAATGTAGCGTCAGGAGTGTAAAGTTCGCTGCATTTCGGACAAATTCTCCTGACAAGCCTTTGAGCAAGTACCGCCTCGAGAGAGGTCGCCAGCAGGAACGGCTCAACTCCCATATCAATCAATCTGGAAATAGCGCCGGCAGCATCGTTGGTGTGGAGCGTAGAAAAAACAAGATGGCCTGTAAGAGCTGAACGAATGGCGATTTCAGCAGTTTCTCTGTCTCTTATTTCACCGACCATTATAATATCCGGGTCCTGCCTTACAATATGGCGTAGGCCTTTTGCAAATGTCAGGCCTCGCTGAGGATTGACCGGCATTTGTACAATTCCGTTAAGCTGATATTCAACCGGGTCCTCAATGGTGATTATTTTCAGGCTTGGCGAATATATTTTATTCAGCGCAGCGTACAGCGTCGTAGTCTTACCACTGCCGGTTGGGCCTGTTACCAGAATTATGCCATGAACTTTTTTCAGGCTCTGCTCGAAATCCACAAGAACATTTTCATTCATTCCCAGATCTTCAAGTTTTATAAGAGCCGCTGACCGGTCAAGTATTCTCATCGTAATAGATTCACCAAATACTGACGGAACTGTCGACACACGGATATCAATTACC
>CAZOPG010000145.1:0-5831 GCA_964581585.1 uncultured Planctomycetaceae bacterium
TTCATATAAGCCAAAAACACCGTTACGGCATTTTTAACCGTCTTCATCGGCTGATGGCTGGTTTGCCACAAGGGGACATTGTCTCTGGCTAAGCGGTACTGCACGGCCTGTAAATAGTTCATCATAGTCAAATAGCCATAACGCTTCCTATGGGAATAAGGTACTGACTTCCCCTCATTATAGGGGTTATAACTCCCTTGAACATAATCGAAATAATCTGACCACGTACGCGGTGGATATGGATAGTCAATGCCGTTCAGTCCTAAAGTATTCTTAATAACATTATCATCTGTTGAACTTATGTAAACAAGGGCAGAACTCATACCGGTGCCCTCAAGGGTGTGAAGAGGAGAGTCGAGTTGCTGGAGAAGTTCCTGCCATATTAGTTCGAGATAACCTTCTACCTCGGCCTGGCCTATGTCATCAATATGTCTCAATTGGCTGTCATAGCTCATGGAGGCTGAATAATCAAGCGTCAATACAATGTCCCTTGCTCCGAAGACCGCAATTGCCGAGGTGGAAACTTCCGCGGAGTTGCTGCCGAAAACACTGGCAAAAAAGAGACCCACATTGCTGCCACGCTCCTGGGCGAGGTAGGCACTGACTTTGATGGCACTGGCTCGGGAGGCCGAAGAGTCAAGAGGCGTAAATCCTGTTACCGAATCCCAAAGTCCCAGTTGTACGTCAGACCCCTGGAGTATGACTCCTTGGCCGTCAGCATTGTTTTTCTGCGCATATTCAATCGCCCGATCACGGGCAGTGTTCTGATCGATGCTCAAGGCGCTGGCTCCGGCCAATGCGGCGGCGTCTACCGCTGCCTGCAGTTCTCCTTTCACATTGTACAAATACCCCACATCTACAGCCAATGCCATGACACCTACCATGCAGACAAACAGCACCAGTACAAATATGAGCACAACACCCTTACGACGAACATTGATTATGGTACTCATAGCAACACCTCCATATCATAGATATGATTTATCAGATTTCGTTTCGCATCGTGGACTGGGTTACGATGGTTGCCCCCTCCGCATACGGAAAAATACCGAGCGAGATCTCTTCTTGAAGCACACTGACACGAACCGTAACATCTTGATTACTTATTTCATAACTCACCGTAAAATTGGCATTGATGCCAGCCAGTTGATTCATCGCTGCCGTTCTTGCTTCCTCTTCTGTTCCCCCGCGAACAGCTAAATGACGAACGGCCTCACGTACAGCGGCGGTCAAACAATGACGCACATGAAACTGAAAAGCAATGTCCAGACCCCCTATAATAAGCAATATTAGAAATCCAAGGACCAATGCGGTTTCGACAGTTACCAATCCGCGACGTCTAACTACATTTTTTTTGCTGAGCATCGCTATTCGCCTTTCCATAAACACTGAGAAATCTAAATTATTCACAATTCTACCGCACAAAATTTAGTTGCCCTTTAACCTCGGACTTTTGTAAAACTTCCAATATTACATTTAACGCTTCAATTTGGCAGGGAGTAAAAGGCAACGGTTTACTTAATTTGATGGCAATTCGATTGGTTCGACGCAAAAACTTTCTGCCCACACTCTCGATTCTACAAATATTTCCTGGGCAGGAAAACATTTCAACTCCGCCAGACTTTGTAAAATCAACGTATGAATAGCCAAAATGAATTTTTACCCGCGAGCCGGTCTGTAATAATTTTGTGTTGTTTGTGCAAATTAGCGATAAGAAATCAGAAGATAAATCCACTATATCGCCATAGAGAAATCTCTCATTGCCGCTGGTTGCAAACCATATAGGCCAACTGCAATAATGCCTTTTTTCTTTTCTACGTTCACGTTTTATTTTTTGGAAAATCATGATTAAATTCTCCCTTTATTTTTTATCAAAGATTGCTAATCTGGCTGATATTAATTTCACGAATTACATTTACATTATAATCAGCATCCTTTTGCGGCAATATCTGCCCAAAAAGAGATGACGATTCTTCATAATGCCCCATCAATGACAAGGTTAAGGCCATATTTGCACGATACTTCATATTTTCCGGCATAATACCCGCTGCTTTAGTGAAGAGTTTCAAAGCATTTTCATACTCGGTACAAATCAACCAGCACATTCCAATATTGTTCAGCAGTGTTGTATCTTCAGGATTGATAAGAAGACCGGCATGCATTGTTTTGATTGCTTCCTTTTTTCGGCCCTGTCGCAACTGCAATTCCGCCAGCCTTTTGTAGACAGGCGAGAAATCCGGATATTCCCGAACAATTCTCTTCATTACAGTCTCGCAGTTCTGCTCTTTTCCCTGAGAGGCAAGAATGTTTGCCACAACATAAAGCGTCTTCGCTGTTGGTCTAAGCTCAGATACTTTTGCAGATCCAGAAGTCGAACGGCTTGGGGATAAGTGTCCGTTCTTTTCTGAGCGTGCGGATTTCGAACAGCCGCTAAAGCAAATCAGGCAGATAATGCTCACTGCCAAAAATGGCCTGATATAATTAAATTTTGCCATCATGATTCCCATCAAATAATTTAAATTACTATTCAGTTTTATTGGCCTAATCATCTTTTTCTAAAATAACGAAAACTTTCTCAGAAGACATGCCTGGCCCGCCCGGCATATTGTCTGAAATGCTAATTTTCTTTCTGTCAATACCAGCATCTTTTATCTTTTTAAGAACGAAGTCCACCCGAGCCTGATAAATCTCATCTGAAACTTCATTCTGTCTTATGTTCAATTTGCCAGGATTCTTCATAAAGTGCTTTATCAATACCTTTAAGTCATTATCGCCAAGTTCATTAAGCTCAGCGGCGTTATTAACAAAGTGATAGGGAAACAACGTGTGCTGTGAAATAATTGCATTGTTAATAGAGGTATTGCTGTAAGATTCTATCAGCCCGCTATTCAGCAGATGAGTATCGTGGCTTTTCTGCATATTTTCTGAACAACCAACCAACAAAAGAGAGGTCAAACAGATAGATGTAATTGTTATATTTAGTTTCATAATTTCAGTCCTTAATCAAGTTTCTGTTATCAATTATCCTGCCATCATTGCCTTTGCTATGGTGATGGCAGCCGGGCCAACCACAGTAACTATTGCTGCTGGGAAAATGAATAATACCATTGGAATGATCAGCTTTACCGCCATTTTCTCAGCATTCTCCTCCACAGCAAAATTTCTTTCTTCCCGCATTGAGGTTGCGAATGTCTGCAACGTAGATCCAATACTGGTACCAAACCGTTCGGTTTGAACAAGTATCGCTGCCAGTGACGATAGTTCGTCAACTCCTGTACGCGATGCCATGTTCTTCAACGCCTTTACCCGGCTCGCTCCAAGGTGCATTTCGAAATTACTGAGGTCCATTGCTCTGGCTAAAATGGGACAAACTGTTTTGATTTCATTGGAAACAATATTCCAAGCCATATCAAGGCCTATTCCAGAAGAAACACATATCTCAAGTAAGTCGATCGCCTCAGGCAGGAATCGGCTGATTTCCTGACTTCGTTTCTTGAATTGCATTGCAATCTTACTGTTGGGAATGAAGAACAAAATAACACCGCCCACAAAAACAAGTGTCATTTTTGTTGCAGGATGAATACTAAAAGGTACAACTAAAAAGACTGTCATTACCATCCCGACAAAAAACAACAGCATCTTAATGCCTGTGTACATTGCTGGTGCAGAGTTGCTATGATATCCCGCTCTGATGAGTTGTTCGGCAAGAGTCGTTGTAGCCTGTCCATGAGAAACATAGTTTCCGATTTTTTCAAAAAATTCCAGAAAAGTGTTTTTTTGTTGTGGTTTTGTGCTCTCTATTTGTTCTTTTAGAGAAGCTTTAGGCTGCAATAGTTTCATTGCCAGCGTTTTCCGTTTGTTGGCACGTAATAACATAACTAATTTGCCAACCACCATCACAGATAAAAATGTGATTGCTGGAATAACAATTTCTGAACTGGCACAATTCATTTTATTAGTCTTATCCTTATTTTAATCTAAAGGCGTATCACAGCCAGACGATTCATCATCCAGGCGCCAAACAAAACACTTGAACAGCCTATTGTCAGCATGACCTTGCCTGCCATGGTATTATAAAGCGGCAGCATATATTCCGCATTGACAACATTGAGCAGAAAGAACAGCATTATGGGCAGTGCAATTAGAACTTTTTTACTGAACTGGGTTTGCGCTGTTATGACACGAATACGACGGTTTAATCTCATTCTTGCTCGAATAACGGATGCCAACCTGTCCATCATGTCAGCTAGATTTCCTCCGGTTTGGAACTGTATGGAAATTGCAGTTGCAAAAAGTTTCAACTCAGCATTGTACGTCGTCTCTGCTACATTACGAATCGAATCTTTCAGGCCCAAACCCAGAGATTGCTCTTGGCATATTCGAGAAAAAACAACCCCTAAAGGCTCACCGATTTCATCTGCAATTAACTGAAAAGTTCCAACGAGGGGATGGCCGGCACGAAGTGCACGAGAAGATATGCCCAATGCGTCAGCCAGTTGCCTCTCAAATAAAGCATTTTGCCTGATAATGGTTTTTTGTATATAACACCATAATACGAACATCGTTACTATCGAACCACCTAATGCTACGACTATACCGCCACTTAGAAAATAGGCCACAGCGGAAATCAAAACAACTATTGCAAGCAGCCTTAATAAAATCGTCCGAACTGGAGCATGCCAACCAGTTTGATCTATGTTTTTTTTAACATAGCTGGACAAAGTCGCTTTCCTTGGTGATTTGCCGGGTGTATCCTCCTGGTGTGAATTATACCAAAGTCTTAAAATACTCGATTCGTCCTTGCCAACTTTTTGATTCTCTATGCCCAGTTTTGCCCGGACCGTGCGCAGTTTACGCAGATATTGAACTATCCATAGGCAAACACAAATGCCCCAGACTGAAAAAATCAACCCAAATACAACCACCATAACAATAATATTTATTAATCGATCAGAATTCATAATAGTTACTATCTTAGCTCTGAATTATTAAATTTATCAAACCATCACGGCTTGTTTCTTGTTTTCCGGGTTGCCAAGAATCCTTTGCTGGAACATATCCTGTGGCATCTCGACGCCTCTTTCCTTTAGTCTATTCAATACTTGAGGGCGAACGCCGCACACTTCAAAATGTCCCTGAGCACTGCCATCTTCACTAATTCCATTGTGATTGAAACGAAAAATATCATGAAGGCAAATCGTCTCGCATTCCATTCCTGTTATCTCAGCGATATTAATAACCTTCCGCTTACCACCGGTCATTCGTTCCAACTGAATTAAAATATCCAGTGCGGAGCTTATCTGTTCACGAATTGCCTTGAGCGGGAAATTCAGCCCAGCCATACTTGCCATATTTTCCAGTCGTCTCATAGCATCACGAGGACTGTTAGCATGTACCGTGGTCATTGACCCTTCATGGCCGGTGTTCATTGCCTGTAACATGTCTATTGCTTCCTCGCCGCGAACTTCGCCAATAATGATTCGGTCTGGACGCATTCGCAGGGCGTTACGCAACAGATCTCTCTGGGTAATAGTGCCACCACCTTCAATATTTGGGGGCCTTGTCTCAAGACGTACGACATGTTTACGCTGTAACTTTAATTCCGCAGCATCCTCTATTGTTACCACTCGTTCGCCTTTCGGAATCCAGCGTGAGAGAGCATTAAGTATCGTAGTTTTGCCGGTTCCAGTTCCTCCGGAGATTAGAACATTCAATTTGCATTGAACACAGGCTTGAATGAAAAAGGCCATCTCTTCAGTCAACGCCTCCAATCCAATCAGCTTTTTGATATCAATCGGATTTGCACTAAAACGACGAATACTCAATGCTGG
>CAZOPG010000146.1:0-5810 GCA_964581585.1 uncultured Planctomycetaceae bacterium
TCTGGTTGAATATCTTCCATTGAATCATATATGTCTCCCCTGTAATTGGAATTTAATAGTTCGACACCCTTACTGATTCGAAACCAATATCTTTCAGTGTCGCTGCTATATCTCTGGCCGAGTTACTGTCATAAATCGAACCGCTAAATTTGCGAACAAAAGTTGGATACACCATAACCGACGCATTAGACAACTCTTGCTTCAATTGAACATTGGCCCCGGCGTCAACCACTTTATCACAACCACACACACCAAACCCAACAACCGAACACACCAAACACAACAAAATTCTTTTCGTTCTCATTTTCCTGTCCTTTCGTTTAATTCGTATCTATATGGTTAATATATGAACTATTCTTATGTAAAGAACACTGCTTCAACAATCTTAATTTTTTATTTTATCCCTTATTCGTTAATTCTATTGCGAACTTTTTCAAGCAGTTTGATTAACTGTTTCTGTTCGTTATTGCCTAAAGCGGACATAGCCTCTTTTACTCCTTTGGCATAGGCAGGCTCAATTTTAGCTAACTTATTTTTCCCCTTGGCTGTCAGCTTCACAATATTAACTCTTCTATCGGCAGCAGGAGTTCTCTTCACTAAGTCTGCGCTTTCCATTCGGTCTATCAGAGAAGTAATATTGGCACGGTTGACCAGCATCATTTCGCTGATTTGAGCCTGGCTCAGTCCACCCTCTTTTTCGCTTTGATGCGACAAGAGCATCATCAGATTAAACTGCACATCCGTCAGGCCGAAAGGCCTGAAAAATTCATCAGCACGCTTTTTTATCTTTGCGGTGGTATAATAAATATTGAGCAGCGCTTCGTGAGCACCGAGTTTGATGGGTTTATTCATATTCAATTCGTACTGTAACGCCATTTTCAGCCCTTTCAGGGAATATATATACTACACTTGTATACAGTTCATACATATATCGTATAGTAATATACCAAACTGTCAAGAAAAAAATTAAAATAAATGTTCACCGCTATGCCTCAAATGTAGGTCGCTGACAGAATTGAAGGGCGATCCTGTTTTTGTCCGGCCGAACCCGGGCCTGTGTCCCAGGAAATGTATCCAGTATTCTCGTAACCCTGGCAACACCGGAAATTTGTCCGCCCAGTTCGAACAGTTCATCCGTCGGCTCAATCTGCAGATCGACATTGACCAGATGCCCGATCTCTATAGAGACCGGCTCTTGGTACGTCTCCATAAGCAAACCGCCAGTACTAACATTCAGTGTATCGCCCCTTTGCAAAGCCCCGTTTTCTGAGTCCATAGCTTGGTACACAACCGTCAGTTTTATCGGAAGACGCCGATGTTTCCTTCTGTCTCTTTCAGCCCTTTCCATCTCTCCTGCTTCCATGCGCAAATTTAACTATGATTAATCCCGTCCTACATGTCTTAGATAAGAGCAAGTTTTATACCAGAAATTGAATTCACAAATACCCCATCTTTACTTTCATAACACCTTACAAATAAGAGCGTTGTGTAAACAAAAAGGATTCTTGCCGATAAAACTCACAGGATTACTTTTTCAGACGTTGCCAAAGAACAACATAAATTTCAAAATCAGTGCAAAGATTGTCGTTATTTATAAAGATCCAAGCATTCTTCCATCCATGGTAATTCTCCTTAGTTCCTATAGAAGATAGCTTTAAGCTCCGATAAGGTTCATTTTTCGTCTTTGAGAAAAAATAAGCATCCAATGTTGTTTTTTTGCAACATTACTTGTTGACAGTATTCAACTTGAGATGATATAATTTTACTATGCTGGAAACACCAAAGAAACAACTCTGCAAATTAAAGAATATGAATTCGACACATTTAACGGCTGAAAAGGCAATAATCCGTGCCCTCCCCCTGGGAATCATAGCCTTTGACAGTACGCTCAAAATCTTTGAGGCCAACTGTCGGGCTGAGGCACTCATAAAGCCGGGTGAATACATTGATGCCTCACTCACCGAAGGGACCGAAGCGGACATCTGGGGCAACTGGAAAGTTCGGCTCAGCGAAGTCATCAATTCTGGAAAAACATTAACACTGAACAAGATACGGTATAATTTTCAAGACAGGCAGCGACTTCTCAATATTATATGCACACCTTTGAAGGACGGAGCTGATGATATAATCACTGGGGCGGTAATGGTGGTTGAAGATATCACAGAAAAGGCAAACATTGAAAACCAGCTTGCCAACACCGAAAGACTTGCCGCCGTTGGAAAACTGGCAGGCAAAGTTGCCCACGAACTGAACAACCCGATGGATGGAATTCTGCGATATATCAATCTGGCGATGCGGATTATTGAACAGCAAAAACTGCAGAAGCCGATGGACTATTTACAGCAGTGCCGAAAAGGCCTTATGCGAATGATGCATATCATCAGCGAGTTGCTCGAGTTTTCTAGATCGAGCTATTCAGCATTCGAAGATATACCGATGGACCAGATCATTGACGATGCGATAAAAGCCATGTCACACCGCACTGTCGGCACCAATGTTGAAATAGTGCGCAATTATCCGAGTCCGCTGCCGCGTGTAAGGAGCGGTAATCTTTTCCAGGTCTTCTGCAACCTTATCAAAAACGCAATTGACGCGATGGACGATGGCGGCAAAGTAACTATTACCTGTAATATAAGCGCCGATAATGTTATCAAGGTGGAAGTTCATGATACCGGCCCTGGCTTTGCGCCTGAGAACAGTGAATCAATTTTTGAGCCGTTTTTCACAACAAAACGATTCGGCAAGGGTACCGGACTGGGCCTTGCGATATGTAAAGATATAATAGAAAAATATGGCGGACAGATAACCGCTCAAAACGCAACCGACGGCGGGAGTATTTTCACAGTGTGCCTGCCGTTAAAAAAGTAATGCCAAAGCAAAGGTTATTAGATGGACACACCCAACATACTGATAGTTGACGATGATGAGATCATCCTTGAATCATTGTGCGAATTCTTGAACCTTGAAGGCTATAACGCCACTGGCGCCAAATCATTCAAGCAAGCACTTGAGAAGATTCAAAAGCAGAACTTTTCGCTGATCATCACGGACGTAAACATTCCTGATGGTGATGGCTTCGAAATTTTGAATCTGGTAAAGAAAAATTGTCCTCAAACCGTAGTTATCATAATCACCGGTTACGGCAGTATTGAAAGTGCGGTCGAAGCAATCAAAATGGGTGCCTACGATTATCTTACCAAGCCGATCATTGATGATGAGCTTCGCCTGGCGGTAGAGCGTTCACTAAAACAACAGTCGCTTATGAGTGAAAACGAGAACCTGCGTTCACAGCTTAAGCAGAAATACAGTCTCGAGAATATTGTCAGCCAGGATTATAAAATGGCCCGAATTTTCGACCTGGTCGAAGCAGTAGCCGACAGCAAAACCACAATATTGATGACCGGGCCAAGCGGCGCCGGCAAAAGCATGCTGGCCAGAGCAATACATTACCGATCAGGCAAAAGGGACAAACCATTTGTAGAGGTTAGCTGCGGTGCACTTCCTGAGACGCTGCTGGAAAGTGAACTTTTCGGTCATGTCAAAGGCTCTTTCACCGGTGCCATCAGCAACAAGGAGGGTAAATTCCTCGCTGCCGATGGCGGAACAATTTTTTTAGATGAAATCTCATCTGCTTCGCCCGCACTGCAGGTGAAATTGCTCAGGGTTCTCCAGGAACGACAGTTTGAGCCGGTTGGCAGCAATAAGACCATTACAGTTAATACCCGTGTTATATTAGCTTCAAACCGCGATCTGCTCGAAGAAGTCAGGCAGAAAAGGTTCAGAGAAGATTTATATTACCGAATTAATGTAATAACCGTTGAGCTTCCAACCTTGAGCGACAAGCCGGGCGATATACCGCTTTTGGCCGAACACTTTCTGGGAATGTTCTGCGTTGCTCATAACAAGAGCAAAGCTGGAATCAGCGACGATGCTATGGATGCGTTGCAGCACTACAACTGGCCTGGCAATATCCGTGAACTCGAAAATATTATCGAACGAGCTGTACTGCTCGGCAAAAATGAATATATCACAATGGAGGATTTGCCCGGACAAATAGCGGTTGCCCGAAAAATTCCTCCCCAGCCCGGCAGACCTTTGGGCTTAAAAGATTCATTAGCAGGGCCGGAACGGGATATAATTCGTGACATATTGCAGGACAACAACTGGAACAGGCTGGCCTCAGCTGAGGCGCTCCAGATAAACAGGACTACTCTGTATAAGAAGATGAAAAAATACGGTCTGGAAGCCGAGGCTGAACAGTTGGGGCTTTAAGAATATTTTAACAACCATGAAAAATTCACAAATCATCACCGTTGGATTATGCCCATGCTGGGATATAACATGCCGAGCCGATGAATTGCATTGGGGCGACCATAAGAAAATATCCAGTCAAACTCAGGTCCCTGCCGGCAAAGCGTTAAATATCTGCAAGGCTCTGGCCTGGCTCAACACCGAAAGCACCGCCGCCGGCCTATGGGGCCGGGACGACTATCCCGCAATGCTCAAGGCAATTGAGCCGCTGAAAGAATATATAAAAATCAAATTCACCCAAACGCCCAGCCAGACTCGCCGGAATATTACCATTGTCGATACCACCAACAAAAAAGAGATGCATCTGCGAGCAGAAAGCAAACTTGCCTCAGCCAATTCGATGGAGCAATTGTCATTCGACCTGAAAAAAAACGTTGCTGCTGATTCAGTATGTGTCTTCGCCGGCTCAATGCCGGGCGAAAGTTTTATGGACAAAACACTTTCAATAATCGAAACAGCTAAAGACACCGGATGCAAAATCGTTATAGACACCTCCGGCCAGCCGTTGAAATCTATAGTCGCTACCGGCGGAATCTATATGATAAAGCCAAACGTAGAAGAGCTAAGCGAACTGCTGGACAAAGAAATTGCAGATGAGCCTGACGCGATAATCACTGCGGCAAAAGCCCTGCTGGACAATGTCGAAATTATTATCGTTAGCCGAGGATCGCGAGGTACTGTTGCCATAACCAAAGATCAAACCTGCCAGGCCTGTTATCTCGGCGAAAAGATCGAGGTAAATAATACCGTTGCCTGTGGCGACTTCCTATTAGCCGGAGTGTTAAGCATTCTGAGCAAAAAAGATTTAACCACCGCCCTGAAGGTTGGCATAAAAGTAGCTACCGCCCGTGCTGCCGGCTGGACAGAAAAGAAAAGCTGGCATGAGATCGAAAATCAAATCGAAGTGGAAATTAATTGCCATCCACGCCAATTTTAGAAAGCAACCCCTAAAATGGCACAAAATCTACGGAAATCCATATTCCTTCATTTTTAGCCGATTATAGCAATACTAATCTTTTTTTTGCTTTTTTAGTCGAACTGTGGTATAATTCTATCGGTTTTTATAGAAGGATTCATGGAGACAGAGGAAGGATAGTTGTTTGAGTAAAGTTGCTCGTTATTTGATTGTTTTGTTAGTTTGTGTTGTGGTGCCAAATGTTGGCGGTTGCATTGCCGGTCGGCCACGGCTCAGATTGGGATCATTTCCAACCTCAACACCTGGCACGACGTTTGTGAGTACAGACAAGTTAGGGCAACATAGTTACAATTACAGTCCACTTGAAAAAAATGGTATTGCATATACTTGCCGGGGAGGACACATAGATATTGTCCATTTGAGGATTGGTGCCGACAATACGAAGTATATAACAAACAAATTATATGACGGCCTGTTAAAGGATAAGACGGAATTTACATTTGTTTTAACAGGGGACAGATCGAAACATAATGTTCAAATATCTTATCCAGAAAACTGGAACCAATTACAAAAAGAGCCGATA
>CAZOPG010000147.1:0-5798 GCA_964581585.1 uncultured Planctomycetaceae bacterium
AATAGAGCCCAGACACATCTTTAATTCGTCAATTACCGTGCCAACTGTAGCATTAATTGTATTCTTATCTTCCGCCTTGCTCATAATCATTCCTTTTACATTACATGGTTTAACCACCGTGAACAATATCATAGATAGCCTTAGCTTCTGATGCCGGATCAGGATGACGTATTATAGCACTTCCAACAATAACAATGTTTGCACCAGCATCAAGAACTTCCTGAATATTCTGTCGTTTAAGTCCACCCGCAACAGCAACTTTGCAACTTACTGCAGAGCGTACAATTTTGAGTTCTTCCAACGGATTGTTGATCTCAGACTGCACATCATAAGCGGTATGAACACAAACAATGTCAACACCTAGATTTTCCAACTCTTTGGCTCGCTGTGCCGGATTTGGGACATTGATAAGGTCTGCCATCACTTGTCCTCCAAAATCTTTTTTGCAAGCCACGGCATTGCTGATAGTCAAATTATCTGCCGCAGCAAGAACGGTAACAATATCCGCTCCTCTGCCAAAACCGCTGCCGGCTTCAATCTTTCCAGCATCCATAATCTTGAGATCAGCTAAGTAACTTCTGTCAGAAAACCGTTTCTTAACTGCCTCAAGTGCATGCATTCCCTCTTCGATAATCAAAGGCGTTCCAATTTCGGCAATGTCATAGAATGGATACATCTTCTCAACTAACGCCAATGCTTCTTCAATGCTGAGAACATCAATTGCTATCTGCAACATTGGATATTTGTCTTTGCATGTCATCGTTATCAAATCTCCATTAAATTAATATCATTTTTGTCTACCATAGCACCATTGTTTTCACAAACAATTGTAGCTAATCTGTTGGATTGCTTGTTAATTTCTTCGATTGTTTTCTTTGAAAGCAGTCCAATAACAGCTACAGCAGTAAAACTATCACCTGCGCCAACAGTGTTAATCGGATTACACTCTAATCCAGGATGTTTGTCAAATTGTCCTTTATGATATATTTCGCTGCCCTCTGCTCCGCAGGTAAGAATGATTGTATCCAATGACTTTTTTTCAGCTAATTGCTCAAGACAGGAGCTTTGCCTGCCCTTAAGCCCGAACATATCTTTCACAACAATAAGCTCCTCATCATTGATTTTTAGAACGTTCGCTAACAATAAAGATTCATCTATAACCTGCTTGCTGTAAAAACACTGTCTTAAATTAATATCAAAAACACGCAAGCAATCCCCTCTGGTGTTTTCAAGAAAACTGATAACCGCGTTTCTGGATATCTTACTACGTTGTGAAATAGAACCAAAACAGACAGCATCAACCTGCCCGGCAAGCCGAAGAAGTTTGTGGTCAAATTCAATACAATCCCACGCAACATTTTCTTTTATTTCATATTTTGGCTTGCCATTAACATCCAGTCCTACAGCAACTGTCCCGGTCGGCTTATTTTCAAGTTTTTGTACATATTCTGCGCTAATCCCCGCCTGACGTAAATAAAGTAAAGATTCACGGCCAAGTTCATCGTTGCCAACAGCACTAACAAGATATGCCTGCGAATTGAACAGGTTGCAGTAATAAACAAAATTAGCTGGAGCTCCTCCAAGCTCTTTGCCACAAGGCATCATATCCCAGAGCAACTCTCCAATACCAACTATTTTGAAAGTTAATTTTAACATAACATATATTCTAGGGTTTACAATTGTCGATCGAGTTTGCGGTAACTTACGGCCTCGGCAATATGCTCGGAGGCTATCGCCTCTTTGCCGTCAAGATCAGCTATCGTTCGGGCGATTTTACAAATCTTGTCGTGAGCACGGGCGCTTAGGCCGAAAGTGGTCATCGCCTCTTTCAACATTTGTTCGCCTATGGTATCAAGTGCGCAATACTTTTCAGCCTGCTTATGGCTCATCATCGTGTTAGTCATAATTCTGCCATCACCGAATCGGCGAGTTTGAATTTCTCTTGCTTTTATAACATCCGCTCTTATGGCGGCCGAATTCGTTTCCTCAGATTTTGATCGCAGCTTCCGGAAACCAACGGCAGGTACGTCGATATGAATATCAATTCGGTCGATCAGCGGGCCGGAAATTTTGGAGATATATCTTTCGATCTGGTTCGGCGTACATTTGCAGCGTTTCTGTTCCGCACCAAAATAGCCACACGGACATGGGTTCATCGCCGCGACGAGCATTAGCGAGGCGGGAAACGTGAGACTGCCTTTGGCGCGAGAGACGGTTATTCGCCTTTCTTCCAATGGCTGGCGGATCATCTCAAGGACGTGCCGAGGGAACTCAGCGAATTCGTCAAGGAACAATATGCCGTGATGGGCCAGGGATAATTCGCCGGGTCGCGGGTTTGTGCCACCGCCAACCAGGGCCGGTGCGCTTGCTGAATGATGCGGCATACGAACCGGACGCGTTGCCATCAAAGCCTTGTCCTTGTCGAGCAGTCCGACAGCAGAATATATCTGCGTCGTTTCGAGTGATTCAGCCAACGTAAGTGGCGGCAGGATTGTTGCCAGCCTTTGAGCGAGCATAGTTTTGCCTGCACCGGGCGGGCCGATCATCATAATGTTATGGCCCCCTGCCGCAGCGATGGTCAATGCGCGTTTGACAGATTCCTGCCCCTTGACATCAGCGAAATCGAACTCATAGGTTCCGCAGTTTTCAAAAAGCTCATCAATATCGATAACAGTACTGTCAAGAAGCAATTGGCCTGCAAGAAAACTGGCAGCCTGCGTTAGTGAGCCGACCCCGAACACTTCAATGTCCTTAACGACGGCAGCCTCTTTGACGTTTTCAAGGGGTACGATAATATTTTTGAAGCCTTCCCGTGCCGCTGCCATTGCCATGCTCAAGACGCCATTAACCGCCCGCACTCGGCCGTCCAACGCTAATTCGCCGACGATGATATATTCGGCCGTCACAGGAGAGCTAATGGTTCCGCCGCCGAGCAGGATACCGACAGCGATTGGCAGATCGAAAGCGGGACCAACTTTCCTCACCGCCGCCGGCGCTAGATTTATCAGAGATTGTGTCTTGGGGTACTTGTAGCCGGAATTGACGATAGCGCTTTTAACCCGCTCAATGCTCTCCTTGACGGCGGCATCGGGCAGGCCGACGATGAGCGATTTTTCAAATCCACCTCGCGAAACATCTACCTCCACCTCGCAAATAGTGGACTCGATCCCCTCAAGTGTCACGCTGAACAGTCTCGAAAGCATTTATACACCCTCATTATGGACAAATAACATTGCAATTTTGTTCATCTGAAATTCCGCCAAAACAGCCGCGAAAAGGCATTTTATGGCAAAAAACTCGCCCCGTCTATGAAAATTGGCTATCAGGGTGAATTTTTCCAAAAAAAACTTATTTTTTTCCAAAAAAACCCTTTGCAAAAAAACCGATGTGTGCTACAATGCTGTCATAGTAGTTTAGCTCTTTTTTTCTTATATGCAGGTTTTGGTGTAACTGAGGCGAACAGTTTATTTTATAACTTTAGCTCTATTCAATTTTCAATGATTTGTCTCAGTAAGGCTCAGGTCGACGGATCTGAGCCTTTTTTATGCGCCGATTTTATCCCTCGACAAATATATCTGCCTTCGGTACAATTCTGCCTGTCAATTAAATGGAATTTTTTAAAGGGGTTGATATGAACTGTCCAAAATGCGGAACGGAAAATTCTGATGATGCACAAGTCTGTGCAAAGTGCAGCCAGCCATTAAGCAGTGTAGAGCCGCAGCCCGCGGCAGCAGCGGAGCCGCCAAAGACAAGCGGCATGGCTATAACATCGCTGGTGCTGGGAATATGCGGCTTTTGCGCAGGAATACTTACAGCCCTGCCCGGCCTCATACTGGGCATAATATCTCTCGGCAAAATCAAAAAGAGCAACGGTCAACTTAAAGGCAGTGGTCTTGCGATAGGCGGCATAGTAACAGCGAGTATAGTTTTAGTTCTGCAAATCATTGTGATATTATTAGCCATCTTGATGCCGGCTCTTGCACAAACAAGGTCGATGGCTTCGAAAATAATGTGTGCGACGAATTTGTCCGGACTTGGCAAGGCAATGGTTGTATATGTCAATGATTTTGATGAAAAATATCCAACTCCTGATGAATGGTGTGATTTACTTGTACACTATGCCGATGTCGGTGAAGATCAGTTTGTCTGTCCTGGGGGCAAAAAGAACAGTGACATGGGCCGAGGTCATTACGCGATAAATCCGAAAGCGACTCCTCAATCACCACCTGATATGGTATTATTGTTTGAAACAACTGGCGGCTGGAACCAGTCTGGCGGGTCGGAATTGTTAAGTACGGAAAATCATCACGGTGATGGGGCTAATATTGTGTTTTGTGATTTTCACGTCAAGTTTGTAAAAAAAGAGGGATTCGACAACCTGCGCTGGGAGCCGTGATTAGTAGAGAATAAAGATTAATGGCTTTTTTGGTATTTTGTCAGCATTGCTGCCAGCAGGATGTGCCTTAGTCTATCGAGACTGAGTTTGTTAAGATAATCTTCAGTAAAATCTATCTTGAACCTTCCTTTGAAGCCTTTGAGCTTTGCCTTGACCTGAGCCTTGCCGAGTGAAGCAATTGAAACCGTTAAATGATCAAATTTGTGTGATGTTGTAGCCATTTGTTTTTCCTTCAAAATCCTGCGAGCGTGACATTTAACGTATCGGGTGAAAACGGTTGCTGATTAAGTTGTAAATTTTTGTCGGGACAAAATCACAGAATGGCTGCAACCGGGGGCAAAAAATAATTGGTCTTTGGCGAGAAAGTCTTATAATGCATGTGCAATGGAAACCAGCCAATTAGATTATAGTTTACCGCCGGAGCTAATAGCTCAGAGGCCCACCGATAATCGCGCCGAATCTCGGCTGCTTGTGCTCGGCCGTTATGACGGCTCTATAACTGACAGCAGTTTTGCAAAGATTGCCGATTACTTTCAGCCGGGCGATTGTCTCGTGCTGAATAATACGAAAGTTTTGCCCGCCAGGTTTTTTGCCGCTCGCAAGACCGGGGCCAGAATTGAAGGGCTGTTTCTTGCCCAGCAGGCTGGCGCATGGCTGGTAATGCTGAAAAACGCCCGCAGAATCCGCCCAGGCGAGCAAATTTGCCTGCTCGACAGGGCCAGGGCCGATCATTGCGGAGCAATTGCCGCAGAAAAGCTGGAAAAAGGGCACTGGCTCTTAAAGGTAGGATCCGACGAAGCTCCGGAAGCAATCCTCGACAAAATAGGTTTTGCGCCATTGCCGCCATATATCAAAAGGCCTAACCCTCAAATTACTCATGAATTGGACAGCAACCGTTACCAGACGGTTTACGCTGACAGAGCCGGGGCGGTAGCGGCTCCGACAGCTGGATTACACTTTACAGAGGAATTGCTCGCTAATCTGAAGAACAAGGGACTTTCTGTCGCATATCTCACCCTGCATGTCGGGGCCGGGACGTTTAAACCAGTAACAGCTGAAAAGCTCGAAGATCATCAGATACACTCCGAGAGGTTCAGTCTCGATGAGTCGAACGCGGCCATCATAAACCGCACCAAGCAAGACGGAGGCCGAATAATCGCAGTGGGCACAACATCGGTAAGAACATTGGAGACTATCGCCGCGGCTGGGGCAATCACAGCTTCGCAGGGCTCGACGAATCTGTTTATTGTGCCGGGCTTCGAATTCAGGATAGTCGATGCGATGATTACGAATTTTCATCTGCCAAAATCGACGCTTTTAGCACTGGTAGGGGCCTTTTCGACCCTAGCCACGGTCAAAACCGCCTACCAGTGCTAAAAGCGTCGATTTTGGCAGATGAAAA
>CAZOPG010000148.1:0-5794 GCA_964581585.1 uncultured Planctomycetaceae bacterium
TCCTTTTGCTGAGAGGCACCTATCATCCGCTGCTGGTCAATACAAGGCAGAGAGATATGGAATCCAATCCGGTAAATAATCAGCAACGCAATGGTAAAAAGCACCTTATTACGCAGGTCCGGGATTTTGAATATATTTATCGCAGACTGAAACATTTAAGAATTCCTGTTAAAAGTTAATTATGCCACAACTTTGGCTGTTCCACCACAGTTTTGAATTTTATTTTGCGCACTTTTACTGAATTTATGAACGGAGACATCGAGTTTTTTTGTCAAATCTCCATCTCCAAGCACCTTTACCTTACACTCTGTACTTGCGACCAGTCCAGCCTTGAAAAGTCGCTGCACATCGATAGTTGAGCCATCGTCAAACCTATCAAGCTGTGAGATATTCACCACTTCATACCGTCTGGCAAAATTATAATTATTAAAACCTCGCTTTGGCAAACGACGGAAAAGTGGCATCTGTCCCCCTTCATATCCAAGCATTCCACCTGAACCCGCACGACTGCCGGCACCTTTGTGGCCTCTGCCACAGGTTTTTCCCATGCCGCTGCCGGATCCCCTCCCGATCCTCTTGCCACTCTTTTTACCAGAGGCAATTGATGTAATTTCATGATTTAACATACTATCATCACCACCTTTTAACTATTTCAATCTCCACGCCACGTAAAGATTCAATCGTTTCTTTGTTTCGCAATCTTACCAAGCCATCCATTGTTGCCTTGGCCACATTCTTTGCTGATGTACTGCCATTGATCTTGGTTAGAACGTTATGCACACCGGCAAGTTCAAGCACCGCCCTTGCATTTGAGCCGGAAATTACACCTGTACCCGGACTAGCAGGTATCATGGTAATCTGAGTAGCTCCGTACCTGCCAATTATTTGATGCGGTATCGTTCCACCGTCCAAAGCAACTTGGTGCAGACCTTTCTTCGCATCTTTGACAGCTTTTTCAACAGCCATAGGCACTTCCCTGGCCTTACCATAGCCAACACCAACAGTGCCGTCTCTGTTACCTACGGCAACCATCGCTGCAAAGCTAAACCGCCGTCCACCTTTTACTACCTTTGAACAGCGAAAAACCTTGATCACCGTATCTTCTAAAGGCGATCCTTCCTTTGTCGTTAATCTTGCCTCTTCAGCCAATTTGTTATCTCCAAAACTTTTGAATTAAAATACCAGTCCTGTCTCTCTGGCTGCCTCAGCTAAAGCTTTTACACGACCATGAAACTTATATCGATTTCTGTCAAACTTAACACACTGTATACCTACCCGTATGGCCTGTTTGGCAATACTGATGCCAATCAATTTTGCAGCGTCTATGTTACCCGTCTTTTTCAGGTCATCTCGAATGGATTTACTGCGAGTATTCGCCGAGGCCAGCGTAATGCCAACCGTATCATCAATAATCTGAGCATAAATATGTCTATTAGAACGAAATATGCTCAACCGTGGTCTTTCGGCAACACCAAAAATCTTTTTCCTTACATGCAACCTTCGTCGCAGCTTCGCTTTTTTTATTTTATCAACACGCATAAATCAAAACTCAAAATGAAAGTATTAAAAATTTAATTAAGCAGCACCGGCGGCAAATGCTTTTCCAACCTTACGTCTTACTTGCTCATCCGCATATCGAATCCCTTTGCCTTTATATGGTTCCGGCGGTCTGACTCTTCTGATATTTGCGGCAAATTGTCCAAGTTCATGTTTGTCAAAGCCAGTTAGTGAAAATTTGGCAGGCACATCATTACCTCTGGTTGCCGGCGTTTCAATTTGAACTTTCACACTTTTTGGAACAACCAGTTCAACCGGATGGCAGAAACCAACCTGCAATACCAGCTTATTGCCCTGTTCTTTAATGTTATAGCCAGTACCAAAAATTTCCATTTTCCGCTCAAAACCGGCACTGACACCAACAACCATATTATTGATCAATGCACGTATCGTTCCATGCATAGCGTTGAACTGGCGATTAGCAGGCTGAGAATTGGTAACTATTACCTGATTACCGTCTACCTTGACTTCAATTCCTTCCCGGCAATCCAACTGCAGCTCACCCTTTGGGCCGGAAACTTTAATCTTATTGCCCGCCAGATCAACTTTGACACCGCTGGGAACAACTATTGGTTTTTTGCCTATACGACTCATATCAACTCACAGTACAAATAACTTCACCACCAAGATTTGCATTTCGACAACTCTTATCTGTCATCACGCCTTTACTCGTTGAAATAATAGCTATCCCCATGCCGCCTAAGACATAAGGCAACTGGTCAACAGAGTTGTAAACTCTTTTGCCAGGTTTGCTCGTTCTCTTAATATCAGTAATAACGGAGATGCCCTCAAGAGAATACTTCAGGGAAACTCGTATTATTCCCTGTCCTGTGGCGTCATCAATTTTATCATAATCATTGATGAAACCTTCTTCTTTAAGCACACCCGCAATACCAAGACATATTTTTGATGCTTTAATGTTCACAGTCTTTTTTTCAACTCTGCTGGCATTGCGTATTCTCGTAAGCATATCAGCTATCGGATCACTTAACATATATTCAGTCCTGCCGTCTCAACCATATCAATTCTAATTTTTATTTTATTGCCCAAAATTTACCAACTGGCTTTTCTCAGCCCTGGAATCTTGCCTTCATTTGCCATAGTTCGCAGGCATATCCGGCATATCTTAAATTTCCTGTATACAGCCCTGGCTCTGCCGCAAAGTTCGCAACGAGTATAGCCTCTCACACGAAATTTTGGTTTCATTTTCCACTTGTTTTCAAGTGCTTTAGTCGACATCCACTACTCCTTGAAAGGCATACCAAACTGTAAAAGCATCTCTCTGGATTCTTCGTCAGTATTTGCCGTAGTAACAAAAGTTATATTCATACCCTGGTTATTATCCACCTCGGCCGAGTCGATCTCCGGAAACACCGTCTGCTCAGTTAAACCCATTGAATAATTACCCATTCCATCAAAGCTCTTTGGGCTCAGACCGCGAAAGTCTTTTACTCTCGGAATAGCCAAGTTAATAAGTCTGTCCATGAACTCATACATCCGCTGGCCACGAAGGCTAACTTTCAGGCCGGTTTTATCACAAGCTCGAACCTTAAAATTCGACACACTCTTTTTGGCAACACAAATCAATGGCTTCTGGCCGGCAATCATTGTCATATCACGCAACGCCGAATCAAGAAATTTCTTGTCCTGTACAGCCTTGCCAACACCCATCGATATCACAATCTTTTCCAGCTTAGGCACAGCCATTGAAGATTTGTACTTAAACTTTTCCACCAGAGCCGGCGATACTTTAGACTTATATATCTCTCTCATTCGAGCCATAAAACACCTTTGGTAAACTTACTTTTTTACTACAATTCCTATTTCTGTTCCGTCAACACTAACTCTTTTCTTGACACCCTTTTTGTCTGTTTCAAAGCGTACCCTTGTGCCTTTTGAGGTTTTCGTACTCACTGGCAATATATTACTCAAATGGATGGGCTGCTCAACCTGAATCCTTCCGCCTTGCGGATGCTTCTGCGAAGGCCGCACATGCTTATATCTTCTGTTAAGTCCTTCGATAACAACACAGCTTTTGTCGGGGTTTAGCCGTAGAATTCTACCAGTCTTGCCCTTATCTTCACCGGCAATAACCTCAACCATATCACCTTTTTTAACATGCCTTGCCATAAGTTACTCACACCGTACTTAATCGTACTTTATATTTTATTATTCTATCCCACTGCCCGTCTGGGCTTAAAGCGAGACACCAATTATACCACTTCACTTGCCAGTGAAATAATCTTCATGAAATTCTTTTCACGCAGTTCTCTGGCTACCGCTCCAAAAATTCTCGTTCCAACCGGATTACCGTCGGCATCAAGCATTACCGCTGCATTACTGTCAAAGCGAACGTAACTGCCATCGGCTCTTTTTACAGCTTTTTTGGTACGAATTATAACGCAACGATAAACTTTCTTCCTATCCAGCGGACAGTTAGGCATAGACTTCTTTATCGCAACGCTGACAATATCACCCACTGTTGCTGTAGGAAGCGTGTTCTTGCCCTTACGGGAAACACTTCGGCCTAATACATTAATACACTGGGCCAACTTAACTCCTGAGTTGTCCGCAATATTTAACATTGTTTCTTGTTGAATCACAGCCTAATCCTTATATCTATTCAATAACTGCTTTTTCAATTATTTCCACCAGACGCCAGCTTTTGGTTTTGCTGACCGGCCTGCATTCTACTATCTCGACAGTATCGCCCAGACAAGCTTCATTGTGTTCATCATGAACACTAAACTTGGTCCGCCTATTAATATACTTGCCGTACATAGGATGTTTGATCTTATAGCTCAAAACAACCTTGATAGTCTTTTCTCCGCCACAACTTACTACTACTCCGCGGACTTTCTGCAACGTTTTTCTTTGTTGTTCCATAAATTTTACCGGTTTTCTTCTAACTGGCTTTGTCTAATTATTGTTTTCAATCTTGCAATCTCACGCCTGGTATTCTGCAACAGGTGAGTGTTCTGGAGTTTCTCAGTAACTGCGCGTGTACGCAGATCAAAAATATCTCGCTGCAATTGCTCAAGCGTACTTTGCCTTTCGTCAGGCCTCATTTCACGTATTTGAGAAGCTTTCATTTTATCACCTTATCCTATTGCCTATCTACGAGTTACAAATCTACACCTGACAGGCATCTTATGTGCAACCCTTGCCAACGCCATTTTTGCCACGTTTTCCTCAACTCCGCCGATTTCGTATATAACAGTTCCGGGCTTTACGCAGGCGACCCACTGATCAACCTCAGCTTTACCCTTGCCCATTCTTGTTTCGAGCGGTTTCTTTGTTATGGATTTGTGTGGAAAAATACGAATATAAACTTTACCAACACGATGCAAAAAATGTGTTGCAGCGACACGACCAGCTTCAATCTGTCTTCCTGTTATCCACTTGGTACCTAAAACCTGCAACCCATATTCGCCGAAAGCCACGAAATTCGTCCGCGAAGCGTTTCCCTTCATCTTGCCTCGCTGATGCTTACGATATTTAACTCTTTTCGGCATTAAAGCCATTTTTCAATCCTTATCTTATCTTTACAACAATTAACTTTGCTCTGTAGTCTTTGCATCTGCGTTACCTGCATTTTCGGTCGGCTTAACCTCAGATTCAGCGGGAGCCGCGGCAGGTTGTTGAGCCTGATCTGTCTGTGGCTTTGCAGATTTCGTCGGAGGAACCCTTGAAGCCGCTGAAGCACCTCTGTCAGCGGCACCTCTGGGAGCAGTATTATCCTTTCGAGGAACTCTGGCTCGCGGACGACGAGTAGGTCTTTGTGTCCCGGGTAATGGGGCCTCACCATACTTGCCTTTATAAATCCAAACTTTAATGCCAATACATCCATAAGTTGTGATAGCAGTTACCGAGGCATAATCCACATCAGCATCGAGAGTTTGCAGCGGAATGCTTCCAAGCTTTTGCGTTTCTTTGCGAGCCATTTCTGCCCCGCCGAGTCGGCCGGAACAAATTATCTTGACGCCTCTGGCGCCAGCCTGCATGGCAAATTCACACTGCTGTTTCATCGTTCGACGGAATGAAGCACGTTTTTTAATCTGCTCTGCAATCGCCTCACCGGTCAGCCTGGCGTTAAGAGCAGCTTCTTTTATTTCTATAACATTTACATTGACCTTACGGTCGATAAGTATTTCAAGTTCTTCTCGCAGTTTGTCTACCTCAGCTCCTCGCGGACCAATCACCATGCCGGGGCGAGCTGTATGAAGCGTTACCTTTA